>JAZASQ010000139.1:0-4849 GCA_036343235.1 Lachnospiraceae bacterium | reverse complement strand
TTTACCTGAGCCATTACTGGAATCCCTCCTCATCCTTGTACGAAGCTGTATTTCTGTAAGTAACGAGGGCGACAATCGACAGGACTATGAAGGTCAGGATACCGATGACGGCACCGAGGTTGTAGTACTGATAGTCGACAGTCAGCTTGTAGAGCCAGGTAACCAGCAGATCGGTCTTGCCGGCAGTTCTTCCGACAGGGGTAGGTGCGCCGCCCGACAGCAGGTAGATGACGTTGAAGTTGTTGATATTGCCCGTAAACTGAGTGATGATGTAGGGCCCCATGATGAACATGATGTAGGGCAGGGTAATCTTGAAGAAGACCTGTACGGAGTTCGCTCCGTCAATCTTCGCCGCCTCGGTCAGTTCCGCGGGGATGTTCTGCAGAATACCGGTGACCTGCAGCATGGAGTAGGGAATACCGATCCAGCAGTTGATGAGGATGACGGTGACACGAGCCCAGGTGGCGTCCGTCCAGAAAGGGAGCGGCTGCTTGATCCAGCCCCACTCGAGGAGGAGATTATTTATAACGCCCTGGCGGGCCAGCATCTGCCGCATCAGAAGCAATGATACAAACTGGGGAACCGCAATGGAAATCATGAAGAGGAAGCGCCATACGGCCTTGCCCTTCGTGTCCTTGCGCTGAATGACCAGGGCCAGGATCATACCGAAGAAGAAGTTCAGGAAGGTGGCGAAGAAGGCCCAGATCAGGGTCCATCCGAGGACGGGCCAGAAGGTCTTGCCCAGTTTGCCGCCGAGACCCAGGACCGTCTTGAAGTTTTCGAGGCCGACCCAGTCGAAGAGGGTCAGGTGGTCGTCGATGGTCGAGTAGTTCGTGAAGGCCATGGGGATCATGTAGCAGAGGGGCATGATCGTGAAGACCAAGATTCCCGCGAAGGGCAGGAACATGAGAAGCCGCCAGATGTTCTCATTCACGAGGGACTTGAGGTCGTCCCGGAAGGTGTAGAGGCGCTGGCCGGACTTCTTCAGGCACTCCGACTTGTATGAGCTCCTAAGGCTGTCCGCCCAGAAGCAGATGAAGACGACCGTGAGCACGATGGTGATGACGCCGTAGAGGAGGTAGAGAACGGAATTGTCGCCGGCCTCATAGATATAAACCCCCTGGGCCTCATCCCAGACTTCCTTCTGGGCGGAATCGCCGAGCCCGGGCAGTCTGGACAGGGCCAGCGCACCATACTGGACCATGTAAAAAATATAGGCAATCTCCACGAGCAGCCAGCAGATTCCCTTCATGACCTGCCCGCGGACCATACATCCCAGGCCCATGACGACGATGGAGAGCTTCGTGAAAATGTCGCCCTTCGTAATCGCATTCAGGACCGTGTAGGGAGTATAGAACATGCTTCTCTTTTTCTGCTTTTTGGGTGCAGCGTCTGTCTGCACTGTCACGTCAGCCATCTGTCCCTCTCCTTTTCTTCCTTATGACTAATATAAAACCCCGGGTTCCCGGATGATTTCAATATAGGCGAAAACTATACTAATGAAAAGACTTTTTTACCTGAAATCCGCCGCCGATCTGTGACAACCGGCGGCGGCTAAAATTCTTATCTAACCTCTATAGGTTTTGGCTTACTGAACGAGGGAGCCGTTGATCTGGTCTGCGAATTCCTGGGTCTTCTCTTCAGCGTTGTCAGCGGTTACATCGCCGTTGATGATTGCGTCGCCGAAAGGAGTAGCTGCGTCCCAGTAACCCTGCATACCGAAGATAGGCTGTGCAGTAGAGGTGTTGGCTGCAACTGCTGCAAGTGCTGCGCAGGCCTTGTTTGCAGTGACGTCAGCATTGGAAGCAAGAGATGTAGCTACAGGAGCCTGAGACCGCATTGTGAAGTGGTCGAGCTGAGCGTCCTCGGAACCAAGGAAGGAAGCAAGGGCAACAGCTGCTGCCTGGTTCTTGCAGTTGGGGTTGACGCCGAGAGCCTTGGAACCAAGGAAGGACTTCATCTGAACTTCCTTGCCGTCAAGAGTGAATGTAGGAAGCTGAGCGCAGCCGACATTCTCTTCGCCGCCGAGGGCCTCAACAACGTTGTCATAGTTCCAGTTGCCGTTGAAGTAAGCGTTTACGGAACCATCCGCAAGACCTGCAAGACCAAGGGAACCATCATTGGAATCAGCTACGAAGTTGGGGTTGCTCATCAGGCTTACGAGATACTTCGTAACGGGAGTAGCCTTGTCGGAAGCGAAGTCGATTCCGGCGCTCTCATCGGAGCCGTCGCCGTAGAAGGTGCAGCCGTTTGCTGTATAGAAGGCTTCGAGATACCAGCCGTTGTCCAGTGGGAAGGAAACCTTGCCCTTAGAAAGCATGGTGTCGAGGCTCTTTACATCGTCGTCGGAGAAGACTCTCTTGTCGTAATACATGAACCATGTATTCGATGTGTAAGGAACACCGTAGATGTCGCCCTGATAGGTAACGGTAGCGGCTACGGACTCGGAGTTGTTGCTCTTGACTGCGTCAGCAGCGTCGCCGCCGAGCTTTGCCAGAGCGCCGGCCTTTACAAGGTCTGTGATCTGGTCGTTTGCGAACATGTATACATCAGCTGCAGCGGAAGGATCCTGAAGGACGGTATCCTTTGCATCGGCCTCGGAAGCCTGAACATACTCGAAAGTGATGTTCCACTTGTCCTTGTTTGCCTCAGCGAACTTCTCGCACTCGGTCTTTGCCCAGTTGCCGTTCGCATCATCCTGATCCTCTGCAGGAGTCATAACCGTAAGGGTTACGTCCTCCGGTGTGGAAGATGTGGTATCGCTGGAAGCAGTGGTGTCGGAGCTTGCGGAAGTATCCGTGGAAGCTGCTGTGTCATCCGATGAAGAGCTGCTGCCGCATCCGGCAAGAAGTGTAGCTCCCATTGCTCCTGCGAGCAGGATTGAAAGAATCTTCTTTTTCATGTGTCTACCCTCTCCTTTTCTATAGGGAAATATGCTGCCGGGGAAACTCCCTCTCCGGCGCTTCCCGAATCAACGGCTGCGCCGCTGTCAGGACCTTGGTTGTTTTGCGAAAAGCTGTTTCAAAACCGTTCGAGTGAGATTTTCGAAGAAAGGCTCGATTCGAAAGTATTCAAAAATTTCCGTTTCTTTGAAAACGATTCCAGCTCGTTTGGTTTTCGCCGCTTTTCGTTTCGCTGAGTATGTTTTAACACCATGCCCGTATTTCTGTCAACAGCGGGATTCTTTTTCGGCACTTTCGATAATTTTCGAAATCCGATTTTGGAGAGGTTGCACAAAGATTTTCGAGAACTTTCGCAAATGCTTGTTTTGCGAAAGTTTTTATCTATAATGAAGGCGAGGATTTTTGAAAGGATTCGTTATGGCAACGATCAAAGACATAGCCGACCGCCTGGGGATTTCCGTCAGCACGGTTTCGAAGGGCCTGAACGGCGGCCACGACATCAGTGACGAACTCAGGCGCAAGGTCCTGGATACGGCCGTCGAGCTCGGCTACCACAAGAAAGGGACGGAGGGGCCCCATTCCCGCTTCGTTCTTTTCATAGAAAATATGGACTACGAGAGTGCCTCGTCTTTCGGCCACCCCATCGTGCTGGGCTTCGAGAAGGCCGCTTACGCCGATGACAACGGCGTCGACATCATCGCCGTTTCCGAAGACTTCCAGAAGGCCCACGAATACGACACCTTCCTGATGGAGCACGGCTACGCGGGGGCCTATATCCTGGGCTTCTCCCTCGAGGACCCCTGGATGAAGACCCTGGAAACCACACGTTTCCCCACGGTCCTTCTCGACAATTACATCCCGGCCAATCCCTACGTGGGCTCGATCGGGACCGACAGCGAGGAGGGCATCGACATGGCGGTCAGCCACCTCGTTGCCCAGGGACATGAGAAGATTGCCTTTCTGGACGGCTCCAAGGGCTCCTATGTGTCCGATATCCGCATGCTGGCCTATCTCCGGGCCATGTACAGCCACCACCTGCCCATCAATCCGGACCTGGCGGTCTACGGCTACTTCGTCAAGGAGGCGGCTTCCTACCATGTACCCACCTTCTTAAGTCTCGGGGCCACGGCCATCATCTGTGGCAACGACGACATCGCGGAAGGGGTCTATGAATCCGTGAAGAACGCCGGTTTTTCAGTGCCGGAGGACGTCTCCGTCATCGGCTTTGATGACCTGCCGCCCGCTTCCAAGCTGACTCCGCCCCTCACGACCATCCACCAGGACCTGCCGGAACTGGGCAAGTCGGGCTACTATATATTGAAGGTCATGACCGAGCATATCGCTCTTTCCAAGAACCTTCTGCGGCCCAAGCTCGTCGTCCGCGACTCGACTGCCATCGCTCGCCCGAGGCTCGCTATGCAGCAGTACCGGGACAAGGACTCTGTCGCCAATATCAATCCGGCCCTTTACAACAGCTTCCTGCAGGACACGAGCGCGGTACGGTAAAATGACTGAATCAAAAACTCTGCGGCCGCCCGGCGAAGCCGGGCGGCCGCTCTTTAAGAGAGGAGAATAGCTATGCCTTCCTGGCTCAATGACGCGGTATTCTACGAAATCTACCCCCAGTCCTTCTATGATTCCAACGGTGACGGCATCGGGGATTTGCAGGGAATCATCGAGAAGCTGGACTACATCAAGGACCTGGGCGCAAACGCCCTCTGGATCAACCCTTGCTTCGACTCTCCCTTCAAGGACGCAGGATACGATGTGCGAAATTACAAGCTGATTGCACCCCGCTACGGAACCAATGACGACGCGGTCCGCCTCTTTGAAGAAGCGCACAAGAAGGGAATCCATGTCCTCTTCGATCTGGTTCCCGGCCACACCTCGGAAGAGCATGAGTGGTTTGTTGCAAGCAAGAAGGCCGAGCCCAATGAGTACAGCGG
>JAZASQ010000138.1:0-4852 GCA_036343235.1 Lachnospiraceae bacterium | reverse complement strand
GCGAACTGCAGGCCCATGGGCAGGCCCACGCCGATCTGCTTTTTCGTCGCGTCCCTGTGGAAGCGCCAGTCCTCCCGCTCAGGCACCAGCATGGGAAATTTCTTCCATATATATACAAAGGATAATATGGCCGAAATCCCCTGGGATACGTCCGTCGCCACGGCTGCCCCCATGGTCCCCATATGAAAGACCACGATGCAGAGGAGGTCCAGGAAGATATTGAGAACCGCGGAAAGGATCAGGAAGAATAATGGAGCCTTCGAATTTCCTACGGCCCTGAGGATGGCCGCGAAGAGGTTATAAAAAACGATGCCGACAATCCCGTAGACAATCCAGATGATATAGGAATAGGCGTAAGTATAGATCTCCGCCGGCGTGTTCATGAGGTGAAGAAGCGGGTGCATGAAAATGACCCCGACAGCCGTCGTGATGACAGAGACCACGAGGGAGAGGAGGATGCCGTTCGCCACGCTCTTCTTCATGGCCCGGTAGTCCCCGGCCCCGTACTGCTGGGCGGGAAGGACGGCAAAGCCCGAGGCGAGGCCTGTGCCGAAGCCGAGGAGGAGAAACATGATGGTTCCTGTCGAGCCCACGGCCCCCAGGGCATCCGCCCCGACAAAGCGGCCGACGATGACCGAATCCACCATATTATAAAACTGCTGAAATATATTCCCTATGAAAAGCGGTATGACAAAACGGAGAATGAGGGGCATGGGCTTCCCCACCGTCATATTCGTATCGCCGGACGTCTTCTTCATAATCGCTTACCTGTTAAATCGATACAATCCAATACAATTTCAGGCCCTGTTGGTGCGCCTTTGCGCCATCTGCATTTTTTTGCGTTTGCCTGTCAAATCAGTACAATCAAATACAATTTCAGAGGCTGAAAGCCGCTGTTTACCGGCCTATCAGGAAACTCAAAAATGGGGTTTGACAGGCAAACAAAAACACAGCGGTCCTACTGTTTTATCAGATATTCCGGCAATGTCAAGGGGGTAAAAAATAAAAGAGCGGTCAACTGCCGAAATTTGCAGTTCACCGCTCTTTAAATTTAAGGTTCATGGAATTTCCCGCAGGCCTTCAGGGCCAGCTCGTAAGCCGTGTTCTTGTCGACCGGCTGCCCGAAGGAAAGGGCGTAGGCGTAGCCGTCATAGGACCAGGTCGCCAGGCTGACGAAGCCACTGTTTCCCTTCGTGGTGACGTCGATCACGCCGCCAGCCCTATAGGTTTCCGTTTCTTCATATTCATTGTTGTCGCCGGAGATGTCATAGCCCTCGTCCACAGCTTTGTTCAGTTCTATGTACCGGTCTCCGTCCCCGTTCCAGGAGACCCGGGCCGCCCCGAAAACATTCGAATATACGGTCTGCTTCACATCAAAAGGCATGTCCCCCGAGAGGTCCGGCACATCAAAGCCGACCTTTTCCTCGAGCTGCTCCAGAGAGGCACAGTCCTCAAAGCCCTGACTCGTCACCATATCACCGCCATTCGAACCTACGGTGCCATTATTGTTGTACGAATTTCCGACCCCGATGCCGACGATCAGGACCAGGCAGGCGGCAGCCGCCAGGGGGAACCAGCGGATGACGGCCCGGGAGACCTTCTTCCCGGTATTTTCATTCCGGCCGTCAGAGGCCTTCTGCTGCGCTTTTTTTCTCTGATACTCAGAAATATCCGTAACTCTTCTATTGTCTGTTTTCTTTCCATCTGCAGCCGGTTCTTTTCCGCCTGCTGCCCTCGCGGCCTCGACATTATGAAGTACCCGTTCCCGCATTTCAGGAGTCACGGTGACATGGCGCATTACATTATTATATTTCGTCAAAGTCGTATTCCTCCTTCAGGATGTCCTTCAGCCGGTCCCGGCCCCGCTTCAGGTGGGAGCGGACCGTGGATTCCTTCATGTCAAGAATTTCAGCGATTTCCGCGGTCTGGTAGCCTTCCTGGTAGAAAAGATGGATGACGCTGCGCTGGTTCTCAGGCAGGGACTTCACCGCTTCCCAGACAAAGGAGAGGTCCTCCCGTTCCTCAGCAATAAGCTCTTCCGAGAGCTCGTCCGCGTCCCGGACCTTCTTATAATCAATCCGGTTCTTCGAGAGATTCGCCGTCACCCGGAGGAGCCAGGCCTTTTCGTGGGCAGGGCTCTCGAATTCCGGACTCTTCTGCATGTAGCGGATGAAGACCTCCTGCAGGATGTCCTCGGCATCTGCATTATTATGAAGATAGGAATAGGCCAGTCTGAGGCAGGCGTCGCCATTCCGGTCGAAGGCCCGGGCCACCTCTTCCTCACTCTTCGCCACCGGGACCGCGGCCCCTTCTCCTGTGTCCGCCATGAAGCAGATGTCCGGAAACAGGAGGCAGCAGATGCCGTATTCAATTCGGACCGCCGCCGGGGGCGTCAGCGACATTGTCGCCATATTTTCTCCTCTACTATATATACAGTCGAAGGGGGAATATTGTTGCAGAAATCTCAGCAGAATACGTACTTTTCCATGCGCCCGAAGGCTTCCCGGATGCGGTGTGTCGGCGAGGCCAGATTCAGACGGATGGACTCCGGAGCCGCAAACTGGCGGCCGTCCTGCCAGCCGATTCCGTAGTCCCAGCCCTTCTTCAGGACCTCATGCTGGGTCAGATTCTTCTTCTGAAGGAAGTCGTGAAGGTCGAGCAGCATCATGTAGGTGCCCTCGGTCTTAAAGGCCGTAACCCCGTCGAATTTCTCCCGGACGAAGGAGTCTGCGAGGTTTACATTATTCGATAAAACGGGTAGAAGCTGGCTCAGCCAATTGTCGCCCTCAGCGCTGTAGGCCCCGATCAGAGCGTGCTGGGAGAGGACGTTCATTTCATTATAATGGGTGCGGTCCCCATTGGCCTTGGCCCGCTCCCGGATGGTTTTGTCATAGATGATGCTGTAGGAGCCGATGAGGCCGGCCAGGTTGAAGGTCTTCGACGGGGCATAGAGGGCGACGGTGTGGGTCTTCGCCCAGGGGCTGACCTCCTGGGCCGGGGTGTAGGTGTGACCGTTCATCATGAGGTCAGACCAGATTTCGTCCGAGATGACGAAGCAGTCGTTTCGCTCGTAGACCTCCATGGCTTTTTCGATTTCCTCCCGACTCCAGACCCGGCCGGAGGGGTTGTGGGGATTGCAGAAAATGGCCGCGTGGATGTGGTTTTCCTTGATCTTCCGGTCCATGTCTTCGTAGTCCATGCGCCATGTCCCGTCTTCGTCGCGGACAAGAGGGCTATGAATAATGTGGTACCCGTTCGCATGCAGCGTCCCCGTGAAGCCTACATAAGTCGGGCTGTGGAGAAGGACAGAGTCGCCGGGTTCCGCAAAGACCCGAAGGGCGGATACGAGTCCGCCCAATACCCCGTTTTCATAGGTGACGACTTCCTTGCTGATATCGGAAACGCCCTTCCGGAGCCGGTGCCAGTAGGCAATGGCTTCGAAGTAGGCGGCAGAATCCTTGAAATAGCCGAAGGCCGGGTGCTGGGCCCTTTCGATGACCGCCTCCGTCACGGACTTCGCCGTCGGGAAATTCATGTCCGCCACCCACATGGGAATCGCGTCAAAGCCCTCCTTCGGAGCAGCCGGGACAAACCCGGCCATGTCCGGGTCGCCGATACCGTCTATGGCAATGGCATCGTGGCCATGCCGCTCCAAAAGGGTTTCAAAATCGTATGTGTATGACATAGGGTACCTCCTTAGGGAATCGTCTTTTACCTGAAATCGCAGTCCTCGAAATGGTCATTATATACCCCGATTCCCTGCAGGTAGGAGTATATGATGGTGGGGCCGACGAACTTGAACCCCCGCCTTTTCAGATCCCTGGAGACCTCCTCGGAGAGGGGCGACGTGGCGGGCATTTCGTCCATCGACTTCAGATGGTGGTCGATGACCTTTCCGTCCGTAAAGGACCAGATGTAGGCATCGAAGGAGCCGAACTCCTCCTGCACCTTGAGAAAGGCCCGGGCGTTTGTGACGACCGAGCGGATTTTCAGCCGGTTCCGGATAATCCCGGGGGTTTGCATTAGTAATGTAATTCTCTCCTCGTCGTACTCTGCCACGACTTCCGGCTCGAAATTGTCGAAAGCCGCCCGGTAATTTTCCTCCCGGTCGATGATGGTCTGCCAGGAAAGCCCGGCCTGGGCCCCCTCGAGACAGAGCATGGCAAAAAGCTCATTGTCCCGGTGCTCTTCCTTGCACCAGCGGGTGTCGTGGTAGGCAATCATCTTTTCGGAGGCGCCCACCCAGCCGCAGCGCTTCACTTCTTTTTTCATATATTTCTCCCGGTTGAAAAAAAACCGCATTTACTGCATACTGTACTCTTAGCGCGTTAAAAAGTCACGGATATCTGAGCGAATTTCAAATGGAAAACGAAAAGAATAATAAGAAAAACAACCTGACCACCGGAACCGTCTGGAAAGAGCTGCTCATCTACTTTCTCCCCATCGTAACAGGAACGGTCATCCAGCAGCTCTATAATGCCGTGGACGGCTTTGTCGTCGGCCGTTTTGTCAGTACGAATGCCCTGGCAGCCGTCGGCGGCAGCTCTGCCATGATCATCATGCTGCTCGTGAATTTTTTCGTTTCCATGACAAACGGAGCAGCCGTCATCATCGGTCAGCTCTATGGGGCCGGTCAAAAAGACGCTGTACAGAAAGCGGTCGGAAATGCCATTGCCGTCATGACAGTCATCGGTTTCCTCCTGACTATTATCGGCCTTCTCGCCTCCCCTGCCCTGCTGGCACTTCTCAGGACCCCGGAAGAGACCATAGCGGAATCCATTCTCTATCTTCGCATCTATTTTCTCGGCGTACCGGTCATTATGGCCCTCAATATGGAGTCCTCTGCCCTCCG
>JAZASQ010000137.1:0-4878 GCA_036343235.1 Lachnospiraceae bacterium | reverse complement strand
CCTGACACTTGATACCCGCCAATGCTTGGCAGGGGAGGTGTCGGTCGTTCTTATTGCTTCTCGCCAGAGGCCCAGAGGTGGCAGGCGGGTTGGCGGACTTTTGTCTTGAATCTTGATATAGGCCCAAGGCTTGCAGGCAGGCTGGCGGACTTTTGTCGTGAAACTTACAATAAGCCCAAGGGTGGCCGGCGGGTTGGCGGGCTTTTGTCATGAATCATGCTATAGGCCCAATGGTGGCAGGCGGGTTGGTGGACTTTTGTCCTGAAACTTGCCATGGACCCATGGCATGCCTGCAGTCTGGCGGACTTTTGTACTGAAACTTGATATGAGCCCATAGGTGGCAGGCGGGTTGGCGGGCTTTTGTCCTGAATCCTCCTATACGCCCAAGGGTGGCAGGCCAGCTGGCGGACTTTTGTCCTGAAACTTGCTATGAGCCCAAAGGTGGCAGGCGGGTTGGCGGACTTTTGTCCTGAAACTTGATATAAGCCCAGAGGTGGCAGGCGAGTTGGCGGACTTTTGTCCTGAATCCTGCTATAGACCCAAGGGTGGCAGGCCAGCTGGCGGACTTTTGTCCTGAATCCTGCTATAGACCCAAGGGTGGCAGGCGGGTTGGCGGACCTTTGTCCTGAATCTTGATATAGGCCCAAGGGTGGCAGGCGAGTTGGCGGACTTTTGAATTGAAACAAGCCATAGGCCCAGAGGTGGCAGGCGGGTTGGCGGACTTTTGTCCTGATTCTTGCTATACGCCCAAGGGACGCCCGCAGGGGTGGAGGTGTATAGATTTCGCTTGAATTTAATGGTTCTCCACCGTATAATACAAGTGAATCCAGAAGGATTCCGTGTTGCGGCACGTTAAGCTGGGCTGTGCCTGGGCAGGTAAATTACCAGGACGAACTAGATATTCTAACGGATATCGCGCCTCCGCCAAGGATGATGGTGAGTCCGCCTCGGGGACTTAACATTCCGGGGACTTATAGATGCTCTCACGGGCATCGCGGCTGACAGCCAGCATTGTAACCGCATATTTTGTTTTGGATGCGCTGGATGACTACAAAAGGTTATCCGGCGTTTTATTTTGGAGGAATCTGTTGAAATCAAAAGATCGTGCCAAAATCGTAAAGCAAATCTGCAAGACCGCCATTTTGCGTATGCGAACCCGGGCGGAGCAGAGCACCGGGCTGAATGAGCCGACGGCGGATGCAGGGACGGACGGTGGGGAAACGAGCGATGCCGCGCCACGGAGGGCGCGGCAAGGACGACTGAAAACGGATTTGAATCGGAGGACGGTCGGGACAAAGACGTGCCAGGGGTTTTCAGCGTCGCGATTGTATTTCATTATTCTTGCTGCTTCCGAGGAAACTTCCGATCTTCGCCAGCATTTCCGCCTGGCCTTTTCCTTCCAGGCCGTGGTCCAGGTGGTCTAAAAGAAGAAGGCTTGAGCTGGGCAGCGCTGCCGCAAATTTCTGAGCAATTCCGGGACGGACAATGGCGTCCTCTTTCCCCTGAATGATCAGGGTCCTTCCATGGAAATGGGACGCCAGTTCGTAGATGGGGAAGTACTTGGCAATCCGGAAATAATGGCCGCCCATCTTGTGGCGGCCGTGATCCACCGTCACAAATTCCGGGATGTGGTCCGTGTCGTATTTCGTCTCGAAGCAGGTGCCTTCCCGGGCATCGTCCTGGAGAGATCCTGCTGCCGCCAGCAGAATCAGGCCGTCTATCTCGTCTGCATACAGACCGGCCAGGGCAGAGGCCACTACCCCGCCCTGGGAATGGCCGAGCAGGGTGATACTGCCTGCATCTTTCCGATGCTTGGCATAGCGAATCATTTCTATACCGTCAAGGACCTCCCGGAAAAGGTCCATCGATTCCATGCTGCCCCCGCTCTTCCCATGGCCGTCGAAATCAAAGCGGAGGGTCATATAGTCCTGTTCTATGGCCAGGTCGGATATCTTCCGGTAGACAGACTCCGGCTCATACCCCAGGTCCCCGCCGAATCCGTGGCAGATCAGGAGAATGGGGCGTTTTTCATTATTCTCCTGACTGTCCGGTACGGTCACAATGCCGTGCAGGGGAATGCCGTCCCGTTTGATATCAATCACTTCTTCACGCATGCTTTTTCCCTCATTTTCGCTCAACTAATAATAAGCCTGTACAGGAATCTTCTCCTATACTACCACTCGTATCGAACCGAAGTCTATAAGCACAAGAGGGGAAAAGAGATGAGGATCAGTACCAGGCGATGCCTTCGTATTTCCATCCCGCAGCAACCAGACTGTTCTTTTCGGCCGCGCTTGATGTGTAGTGGTGCTGGCCGTTTTTGGAGTTGGGATTATACAGGCGGTAGACCGGCGTTTTGCCGGAGGAAGCCACATAGAAGACCGTTCCTTCAGCGGTCCATCCGGCAGCTGTCAGGTATTTCACCTCGTTTGCATTCGTCGTGTAAATATGCATGCCCCCGTTGTTGGCATTATAGACCCGATAGACCGGTGTCCCGTTTGAAGAGGCTCCGGTAAAGGCCGTCCCTTCGGCAATCCAGCCTGCCTTTACACAGTTCTGCTGTTCTGCTCTGCTCGTTGTGTAGAGGTGCTCTCCGGTATTGCGATTATAGAGGCGATAGACGGTGCTGCCCTGGGTCCGGCTGTTGGCGCTGCCGATATTGCCGGTGCTGCTCGTATTGTTGGTGTTGCTCGTATTGCCGGTGCTGCCGGTATTGCCGGTGTTCCCGGTATTGCCGGTGCTGCTCGTATTGTTGGTGTTGCTCGTATTGCCGGTGTTGCCGGTATTGCCGGTGCTGCTGCCCGTCTTCGTTGCGGAGCCTGAATATGCTTTCCCGTTTACGGTCAGGGTATAGCCATTCGTATCAATCGTTCCCGCGGCAGCACTCAGGCTGGAAAGGGAGGTGTTTCCGGTCAGCTTCCAGGTCGAACCCGCCTCGATCGTGACGGAGGCTGTGCCTCCGGAAACATTATTAATATAACCCGTGAATGTGGATCCGTTCTTCAGGTTGAGCGTCACGGAAGAGGCTGAATCCGCGACCTCAATGATGCCGGAAAGATCCTGGTCACTGGCATTGATGGTTGCCTTGCCGCCGTTGCTTCCGCTGGTACCCCAAGGGCCTTCTGCCGCTTCGAGAAGAATTCCCCTGGAATCCGTATTCGTAATCGTCGTATTTGTCAGATTGATAGTCGACGTCTGGTTCGTGACATAGAAGACGTATCCGTTGCTGTTCTTGATCGTGCTGTTTGTTGCGGTAAAGGAGTCGCCGCCGCTGGCTGCGTCGCCGGACATCGACTGATAGAGCATGACGCCCTGGTAGGTTTTGGCCTGGCCGTTCAGCTTTGTATTGTTGGCGTTCAGGGTTGTGTTTGTGAGAGTAATGCTGTTGGAGCCTTCAACGACAATGCCTTCAGAGGCGTTCGATGTGAGGGTTGCATTATTAATGGATACATTTCCTGTGACATAAGCTGCAGGTGACCCCTGGCCGCTCGAGGTATATGTTCCGCCGTTCACGGTAACGGTGCCGCCGCCCCGGTCTGTGCGGATTGGCGCGCTGCTGGTACCGGAAGTCGTGATGGTGCAGTTCGTAACATTTGTCGTCCCGCCGCCGGTAGTCATGGTACCGCCGGCATTGTTCCCGGTCGTTGTAATCTTTGTGTTTTCAATGTTTACGGTCGTACCGTCACCGGCCGCCCCGTTGCTGCCGCCGTTTCCCCCGTAGCTGAAGACGCCGTTCGCCCCGTTGGCACTGGTGCTGATGGTCGAGTCCTTAATGGTAAGTGTCGCTCCGTCTTTTACAAGAACGCCGGAGTTCGTCCCATAGAAGTTTGAAGTATCTCCGCCATCGCTGTCACCGGTCTTATTCACGGTGATTCCGGTCAGGGTGCTGGTACCGCCGGTCACGAGCAGGGCGTTTTCGTCAGCATTTGAAGAAGAATAAGTCGTACCGGACTTCGTAGTACTGCCGGTGATTGTGTTGGTCCCTTTCCAGGAGACATTTGCAGAGGAAGTTCCTCCCGGGCCTCCCTGACCGTTTCCGCCGTCCGGCGGTGCCTGGGTATTTCCGCCTCCATTCCCAGGAGGCGTGGGCTGGCTGCTCGCGGAAGAAGATGTTTCTGCGGCAGAAGCCGTCAGAGTCTTGAGGGGGACCGCAGCTGCCGCTGTGGCAAGGGCTCCGGCCATAGCAATCATAAGCATTCTCTTTTTCAGATTATTCTTTTGCATGGGATCCTCCAATCCCGGCGGCAAAGGCCGCCGTGTTTTTATGATTCGGATGATAGGCTCCCAACCTTAAACCAGATTTAAACTGCTGAAAATATTCATTGAATATATACGCCCCCGGCTGGCAGCAGGGTTGGCGGACTTTTGTTCTGAAACTTGCTATGTGCCCAAAGGTGGCAGGCGGGGTGGCGGACTTTTGTTCTAAATCTTGCTATACGCCCAAGGAACGCCGCGGGATTGGCAGACTTTTGCTCTGAAACTTGCTATGTGCCCAAGGCTGGCAGCAGGATTGGCGGACTTTTGTTTTGAAACTTGCTATGTGCCCAAGGCTGGCAGGCGGGTTGGCGGGCTTTTGTCTTGAATCTTGCCATAGGCCCAAGGGTGGCAGGCGAGTTGGCGGACTTTTGTCCTGAATCCTGCTATAGGCCCAAGGAACGCCGCGGGGTTGGAGGACTTTTGTCCTAAATCTTGCTATACGCCCACCGCCTGCTGCAAGGGTGGCGGACTTTTGTCGCAGAACCTGCTAAATGGACCAAGCAACGCCGCGGGTTTGGAGGACTATTTTCCTGAAACTTGCTATGTGCCCAAGCAACGCCGCGGGGTTGGAGGACTTTTGTTCTGAAACTTGCTTTACGCCCACCACCTGCTGCAAGGGTG
>JAZASQ010000136.1:0-4920 GCA_036343235.1 Lachnospiraceae bacterium | reverse complement strand
GATGTATAGAGTGTAGGAAATCGCCGACACATGCCAGAGAAACTTGTGGAGGGTCGAGTACTTATAAATCCAGGTGATGGCTGAAATCGGGACGATGGCGATGCCGTAATTCGAGGTCTCGATGAAAAAGTGCTGGGTGATGTACATGTCCTCGGTGGCGAGCTGGGGCAGGGTGGAGAGCTCGGTTTCTGCCTGCTCGAGAAGCTTTCCGGGTCTGCCGTAGACGTAAAGGCGCTGGACGGGCGGCGCAAGCTCGGGAAGCAGGGCGTAGACGATGTTCAGCACCAGGGTAAACGAGGTATATATGATGAAAATGATGAGCAGCCAACGAAGGATGACGGCCAGGGCATTCGTCGAGGCAGGTTCGCTTATAAGAAAGGGCTGAATATTTCTTGTGATGCCGTTTGCAGACCAGGAGAGATCCCGTGCCAGGTAGGTGAGGAGCTTTTCTTCGGCCGGGGAGTTCTTTTCAATCTTTGCGTCGAAAGAAGCTGTGTCGAGGGAAGGAGTCCCCTGATCGCAGGTATCTCCGGCCAGCAGGACGATGATGCAGGAGTTCCCGGACATGGTATAGTAGTAATATCCGGTCGTATTGCCGAAGAGCTGCTTCCTGTAGCCCGTGAAATAGAGATCTTTGAGATAGCAGTTCACATAGGTCCTGTCCGCATTGTAGAAGGACCTGGGGGAGTCACCTGTTTCAAAATTTGCAGGGAAAAGGAAGGTCCGCATCGGAAAAGCAAAGGACAGGATGACCAGAAAAGCCAGAAAAGCAGCGGGCCAGATGATCCGCCGCCGGTAGTAGCGGCTGATGTTTTTTCGTATGTGGTCCTTCAGCGTGTCCGTCATCTCAAACTCCGGGGAAAATTCCCGCCCGAATCAGCGGGTTACCTTCAATGATACTTGTCCGGGGGCCAAGTTTCAAGTTCCCTTTTCCTTATTTCTATGGTACTTTATGTAGGATACTCGGGGTTCTTTTTTAGTCATTACTGATGTAAAGCCCCATCTTTGGAAAGGATTTTCACATGAGCTACAGAGACTATATGGTCCGGGCAGCGGCTGCCGATGAGACGGTCCGGGCGTTTTCGATTACATCGAAAAATATCGTGGAGACAGCGAGAAAGGCCCACAATACTTCACCCGAAGTAACGGCGGCCCTGGGCCGGACCCTTTCCGCAGCGGCCATGATGGGCTACATGATGAAGGACCCCGACGACCTTCTGACCATCCAGATTCAGGGGGACGGGCCCATGAAAGGCCTCACTGTCACGGCGGACAGCCACGGCCATGTCAAGGGTTTCCCCAGGGTGCCTGTCGCCACAATGCCTCCGAGAAACGGTAAACTCAATGTGGGAGGGGCCGTAGGAAAAGGAACCCTCACCGTCATGAAGGACCTGGGACTGAAGAAACCTTATTCCGGAGTCGTTCCGTTAAAGAGCGGGGAGATTGCTGACGATATCACATACTACTTCGCCGCTTCGGAGCAGACCCCTTCGTCCGTGGGGCTCGGCGTCCTGCTTACAAATGACAACACCGTGGATGTGGCCGGGGGCTTTATTGTCCAGCTCATGCCGGACTGCCCAGAGGATGTCATTGAAGTCATCGAGAAGAATGTCTCAGGAGTCAAAAGCGTCACGGATCTTCTGAAGGAGGGCATGACGCCGGAGAACCTTATTGAGACCGTTCTTTCCGGCCTTGATATCACGATGAACGACAGTCACTCCGCCGAGTTCCGCTGCGACTGCTCCAGGGAACGGGTTCTGAAGTCCATCCTTTCCATTGGAAAGAAAGACCTGTCCGCAATCATCGCGGACGGAGAGCCCGTGGAGGTCAAGTGCTCCTTCTGCGGGACGGCCTATACGTTTGAGACGGCGGAGCTCGCCGAAAAGATGGAGGAAGTGCAATGAAGGACGGAATAATCCGTGTCGCCGCGGTGACGCCGCATGTGACGGTCTGCGATATCGATGAAAATGTCCTTGCCATCAAGCAGGGCATGAAAGAGGCCTGCGCCGGCGGGGCCAAGATTGTCGTTTTCCCGGAGCTTTCCATCACGGGGTACACGGCCGGGGACCTTTTCGGTCAGGACCTGCTCATCAAAAAGAGCGAAGAAGCCCTGTTTTCTCTGACAAAGGAGTCGGCCCTCTATGACGCGGTTTTCTTTGTGGGCCTGCCTTTTGCCTACCGGGGGAAACTCTATAACTCAGCGGCCGCCATCTCCGGGGGTGAGATTCTGGGCCTTGTGCCGAAGACCTATCTCCCCAACTACCGGGAATTCTACGAGGCCCGGCAGTTTGAAGCCGGCTTTCAGGATCCGGTGGAGGCTCCCCTTTCAGACGGGACCTCGGTTCCCTTCGGGACGGACATTCTTTTTTCCTGCAACACCATGCAGGACCTGCTGATCGGAGTGGAGATCTGCGAGGACCTCTGGGTGCCGAATCCCCCTTCGACCCGACACGCCATGAACGGGGCCACCCTCATTGTAAATCTCTCTGCTTCGAATGAGATTGTCGGTAAAGAAGCCTACCGCCGTTCTCTGGTAGAAAATCAGGCAGCCCGCCTCTATGCCGGCTATATCTACGCCTGCTCCGGTCCGACGGAATCCACCCAGGACCTGGTCTTTGCCGGCCACAATCTGATCTCGGACGGGGGCAGCCTGGTGGCTGAATCCAAGCTTTTCTCAGAGGGGGCGACATTCGGAGACATCGACATCGCCCGTCTTCAGGAGGAGCGGCGGCGGATGAATACTTTTGCGGTTTCTGCCGAAAACAGATATTGGCAGCTGCCATTTCACCTGGAACTGACGGAAACCCATTTCACCCGGGAAGTCCCCCCCCTGCCCTTCGTCCCTGCGAATAAGGAGACTCTGGACGGGCGTCTTTCCGAGATTCTTGACATCCAGACCATGGGTCTCGTGAAGAGGCTCCGCCACACCCATGCCCCGAGGGCTGTTATCGGGATTTCCGGGGGCCTCGATTCCACACTGGCCCTGCTTGTGACGGTCCGGGCCTTTGACTATCTCGAGATGGGCCGGGAGCATATCCTCTCCGTCACCATGCCCGGTTTCGGAACCACGGACCGGACCTATCAGAACGCGGTTTCCATGATCAAAAAGCTCGGGACGGACTTCCGGGAAATCAAAATCGGCCCGGCTGTCAACCGCCACTTCAAGGACATTGGCTACGACCCGGAAGGACGGGATACGACCTATGAGAACTGTCAGGCCCGGGAGCGGACCCAGATTCTCATGGACCTGGCGAACGAAGTGGGCGGCCTCGTCATCGGGACCGGCGACCTGTCCGAACTGGCCCTGGGCTGGGCCACATATAATGGAGATCACATGTCCATGTACGGTGTCAATGCTTCTGTGCCCAAGACCCTTGTGAAGCACCTGGTCCGTTACTACGCCGACCACATTGCGGAAGATGAGAAGCTGACGACGGTTCTCTACGATATCCTCGATACCCCGATTTCGCCCGAGCTTCTGCCGGCGGATGAGAACGGAGACATCGCCCAGAAGACGGAAGACCTGGTGGGGCCTTACCGTCTGCACGACTTCTTCCTTTTCTACATGATGCGTTACGGCTTTCCGCCGAGAAAGATTCTCCGTCTGGCGGAAAAGGCCTTTGACGGGGAGTACAACAGGGAGACGATTCTGAAGTGGGAGAAGAACTTCTACCGCCGCTTTTTCAGCCAGCAGTTCAAGCGCTCCTGCCTGCCGGACGGGCCGAAGGTGGGCTCCGTATCACTCTCTCCGCGCGGGGACTGGCGCATGCCGTCTGACGCCGCCTCTGCCCTCTGGCTGTCCGAACTGGAGGATCTGTGACAGAGAAATCCGAGTTTGGGGTTTTGAATATTCACAATATTATGCACAGATTTGCCGCGGGCTTTAAAAAGATGGCCGTATGCGGTACAATATATAGAATTTGCGGATACCGGAATCATAGGGGAGACCGGAAATCCTTTTAAGGGGAACGGATATTAAAAAGGGACATTTTCGAAATGGCG
The DNA here is from genome assembly GCA_036343235.1 of Lachnospiraceae bacterium. GTDB lineage: Bacteria > Bacillota > Clostridia > Lachnospirales > Lachnospiraceae > RUG306. The sequence goes on along the minus strand of JAZASQ010000136.1, from coordinate 918 downwards.
GAAAGAAATACAATCGGCCTCTTCGTGGGAAACAGTCACACTGACCACCCGAGGAAGATTATTGACGGTTTTTATTCGGCCAGTATGGATACGGGCTGCGACGTCCATGTCTATCTGGGAACGGAGTCGAGCGCCTTTTCACGGGGCTCGGCCCAGCTGGAGAACGACTTTGACTACCAGTATATTTCCCTGTACGACTACAGGAAGTTCGACCGGCTGTCATGTAACTGCATAGCGCTCGGCAGCCTCATGACCCTGCAGGAGTCCTCAAAGAAGGAGGGCTTCATCAACAGTTTCCGGGGAGAGAAGAATCTCATTCTTGAGGATACGGTAACCCTGCCCAATAGCTCCTACATGATTGCGGACAACTACCAGGGCATGTTTGCCTGCGTTAACCACCTGATTGAAGTCCACGGAAAGAAGAAGATTATCTACCTTTCGGGACCGGTCGGGAACCGGGATTCCGAGGAGCGGGAGCAGGCCTACAGGGACTGCATGAAGGCCCACGGCCTTTCCGTGACGCCGGAGATGGTGGTACGCGGAGACTATTCCGAATACGTCGATGACCTTGTGGCCAATCTTCTCGATGCGAATCCGGATGCTGATGCCATCGCCTCTGCTAATGACGAGATGTGCCAGTCCATATACCGGGTCCTTACAGATCGGCGCATTTTGGTAGGAAAGGATATTGCCGTGACGGGCTTTGACAATGTGCCTGAAGCGGCAGCCATGACGCCGCCCCTTACGACGTCCCGCCAGCGTTCCTTCGAACTCGGCTACAGGGCAGCAGGTGCGGCCATGCAGTTGGCAGCAGGAGAGACGATTAAGCCCGAGCGGGTACCGGTTGATTTCATTTGCCGCAAGTCCTGCGGCTGCGATGAGGAAGAGCCTGCGCATCCGGACTCGGAGAACCGCAGT
>JAZASQ010000135.1:0-4926 GCA_036343235.1 Lachnospiraceae bacterium | reverse complement strand
AGCGTGAAGCCCGCCTCAAGATGAGATATCCCGTCTTATAAAGACATAAGATCCCTTGAAGACGACAAGGTAGATAGGTCAGGGGTGTAAGTGGAGCGATCCATTAAGCTGACTGTCACTAATCGATCGAAGGATTATTCAAGCGTAGCAACGAGAAGAACCGGCTTGGCCGGGGAAGCCGAGAGGAATGTTTACATTCCGAGCGGGTTCCGCGGACAAGACGATCCGGCGACTGCCGGATGGTCTGAGCTCCAAAGGAGCGAAGACCGTTCTTCGAGGGCTATAGATTCCAAAGTAGCGAAGATCGGAATAGAGTTTCTGTGTGAAGTTTTGAAGGTACGTGACTTGGCCCGGTGGCTCAGCTGGTTAGAGCGCCGCCCTGTCACGGCGGAGGTCGCGGGTTCGATCCCCGCCCGGGTCGTTTAATTGCATATATTTGCTATGGAAGTTTAGCTCAGCTGGGAGAGCATCTGCCTTACAAGCAGAGGGTCATAGGTTCGAACCCTATAACTTCCATTTTTTGAATAAAAGTATCGCTCAGCGAAGACTTTTATGAAAAATCATATGGGTGGTTTCCCGAGTGGCCAAAGGGGACAGACTGTAAATCTGCTGCATCTTGCTTCGATGGTTCGAATCCATCACCACCCACGATCCTCTTTGAGAGGTCTTATAAACGGGGCCCCCGCGAATCGCAGATTTGTGGGGAAGAGGAGACGCAAACGAAATGAAGTGAGCGTCGCGTTTACACGGCGGGAACGGAATGCAGTTTGTGCCGACGACGCGGGGTAGAGCAGTCTGGAAGCTCGTCGGGCTCATAACCCGGAGGTCGCAGGTTCAAATCCTGCCCCCGCAATTTTACAATCTAACCTTCCCATTTTGATGCGCCGGAAAATGGGGCCCCCGCAAAACGAAGTTTTGTGGGGAAAAGGAGACGGAAACGCAATGGAGCGAGCGTCGTGTTTACACGGCGGGAGCGGAATGAAGTTTTCGGCGACGCGCCCAGATAGCTCAGTTGGTAGAGCAGAGGACTGAAAATCCTCGTGTCCTTGGTTCGATTCCGAGTCTGGGCATTTTTTATTGCCCAGACTCGGAATGTTGAGTCTTGGGCTTTTTTTGTTATAATGCAATTGAGCGGAAACTCAATTGAGAGGAGCAGCTTATGGTCACCATCAGCTTGTGCATGATTGTGAAAAATGAAGAAGAGCGGCTGGGGAAGTGCCTCGACTCCTTGCAGGGGATTTATGATGAACTTCTGATTGCGGATACGGGGTCTACCGACGAGACCAAGGCTGTGGCGGAGAAATACGGGGCGAAGGTATTTGATTTTCCCTGGTGCGATGACTTTGCAGCAGCAAGAAACTTCATCGGGGAGAAAGCGACGTGCGATTATATTTACAGCGCAGATGCGGACGAGGAGCTCGATCCGGAGAACCGGCAGAAGTTTCTGCAGCTGAAGGAGATTCTGGATCCGGAGATTGATATCGTGCAGATGTACTATCTGAACCAGACGACCTACCGGACAGTATACAATTTCGACCGGGAGCTGCGGCCCAAGCTATATAAGCGGGTGCGGAACTTTACCTGGATTTCGCCTATTCATGAGACTCTCAGGACAGAGCCCCTGGTCTTTGATTCGGATATAGAGATCATCCACCGGCCGGCGGACGACCATGCGGCGAGGGATCTTGTAGCTTTCCGCCGGGCGGTCGATTCAGGAATGAGGCTGGATGAAAGATTATTCATAATGTATGCCCGGGAGCTCTATATGGCCGGGGAGGCGGACGACCTGAAGATGGCGGCCCCGTACATGGACAGGGTGGAGGATGACCCTGCCGCAACAGAGGACATGAAGAAAGCGGCAGTAATAATATTGGAGCGGGCGGCCTTTGCAGCAGGGGACATACCTGAATTTCTGTCAAACGCCCTCTACGACATTGCCTGCGGGGGCACGGCGGAGGTCTGCTGCGACCTGGGGGACTACTACGAGTCAATAGGGCAGCTCGAAAACGCCAGGGCCTGGTTCGAGATAGCGGCCAGGGGCGCCTACAATATTCTGGACGCCTCCTGTTCCGGAGACCGGGCGGAAGCCGGTATCAAGCGCCTGAGCCTGAAACTGGAGAATTCTTGACATGGCATATGCCCAAGGCTGGCAGGTGACTTGTCGGACATTTGTCCTGCCGGAGCCGATAGGTCCAAGGTTTGTTGGCTCAGTGGCGGACATTTGCAGCGAAACAAGTCATATGCCCACGACCGGCAGGTGACTTGGCGGACTTTTGTCCTGCCGCAGCCTATAGGTCCAAGGCTTGTTGGCTCAGTGGCGGACATTTGTAGCTGTACAAGCCATATGCCCACGGAAGGCAGGTGCAGTGGCGGACATTTGCAGCGAAACAAGTCATATGCCCACGGCCGGCAGGTGCATTGGCGGACATTTGTCCAACCGGAGCTAATAGACCCAAGGCTTGATGGCTGTGTGGCGGACATTTGTCCTGCCGGAGCCAATAGGCCCAAGGTTTGATGACTGGGTGGCGGACATTTGCGGCGAAACAAGTCATATGCCCACGGAAGGCAGGTGCATTGGCGGACATTTGTCCTGCCGGAGCCAATGGGACCAAGGCTTGATGGCTGTGTGGCGGACATTTGCAGCGGAACAAGCCATATGCCCAGCACCGTCCGGTGATTTGGCGGACATTTGTCTTGCCGGAGCCAATAGGCCCAAGGCTTGATGGCTGTGTGGCGGACATTTGCAGCGAAACAAGTCATATGCCCACGGAAGGCAGGTGGCTTGGCGGGCATTTGTCTTGCCGGAGCCTGTAGGCCCAAGGCTTGATGGCTGCGTGGCGGACATTTGCAGCGAAACAAGTCATATGCCCACGACCGGCAGGTGCATTGGCGGACATTTGTCCAACCGGAGCCAATAGGCCCAAGGCTTGATGGCTGTGTGGCGGACATTTGCGGCAAAACAAGTCATATGCCCAGCACCGTCCGGTGATTTGGTGGACATTTGTCCAACCGGAGCCAATAGGCCCAAGGCTTGATGGCTGTGTGGCGGACATTTGCAGCGGAACAAGCCATATGCCCACGGAAGGCAGGTGCATCGTCGGACATTTGTCCTACCGTAGTCTATAGACCCAAGGCTTGATGGCTGTGTGGCGGACATTTGCAGCGGAACAAGCCATATGCCCAAGGCTGGCAGGAGACTTGTCGGACATTTGTCTTGCCGGAGCCAATAGACCCAAGGCTTGATGGCTGTGTGGCGGACATTTGCAGCGAAACAAGTCATATGCCCACGGAAGGCAGGTGCATCGTCGGACATTTGTCCTACCGGAGCCAATGGGACCAAGGCTTGATGGCTGTGTGGCGGACATTTGCGGCGGAACAAGCCATATGCCCAGCACCGTCCGGTGATTTGTCGGACATTTGTCTTGCCGGAGCCAATGGGACCAAGGCTTGATGGCTGTGTGGCGGACATTTGCGGCGGAACAAGCCATATGCCCAGCACCGTCCGGTGATTTGTCGGACATTTGTCCAACCGGAGCCCATAGGCCCAAGGTTTGTTGGCTCAGTGGCGGACATTTGCAGCGAAACAAGTCATATGCCCACGACCGGCAGGTGCATTGTCGGACATTTGTCCAACCAGAGCCTATAGGACCAAGGCTTGATGACTGTGTGGCGGACTTTTGTCCTGCCGCGGCTTATAGGCCCAAGGCTTGCTGGCATAGTGGCGGACATTTGCAGCGAACAAGCCATATGCCCACGACCGGCAGGTGCATTGGTGGACATTTGTCTTGCCGGAGCCAATAGGTCCAAGGCTTGATGACTGTGTGGCGGACATTTGTCTTGTCGGAGCCGATAGGTCCAAGGTTTGTTGGCTCATTGTCGGACATTTGCGGCGAAACAAGTCATATGCCCACGACCGGCAGGTGCATTGTCGGACATTTGTCCAACCAGAGCCTATAGGCCCAAGGCTTGATGACTGTGTGTCGGACATTTGCAGCGGAACAAGCCATATGCCCAGTACCGTCCGGAGATTTGGCGGACATTTGTCCTGCCGGAGCCGATAGGTCCAAGGTTTGTTGGCTCATTGGCGGACATTTGCAGCGAAACAAGTCATATGCCCAGCACCGTCCGGTGATTTGGCGGACATTTGTCTTGCCGGAGCCGATAGGCCCAAGGCTTTTATGGCTTGTGTGTTGATATATTTGACTGGAGGAAAGACATGGAGATATTCGGACTGTCCTATATGGAAAGCCTCTGGCTGATCCTGATGGTGCTGATGCTGGCGGTTGAAGTGGGAACGGTCGGCCTGACCTGCATCTGGTTCGCCGGCGGGGCTCTGGTGGCCCTGATCGCGGCGGCTTTCGGGGCCCCGATCCCCCTGCAGGTCATCCTGTTCTTCGGGGTGTCGATCCTGCTCCTGATTTTTACCCGCCCCTGGGCTGTCAAGTATCTGAATTCGCGGAAGATGCGGACGAATTACGAGGCGACTATCGGCAAGCACGTCATCGTCCTTGAGCGGGTGGACAATGTGCACGAGACCGGGAAGGCCCGCCTGGAGGGCATGGAGTGGACAGCCCGGGCCGTCCGCGGGGATATGACCTTCGAGCCGGATGAGGAAGCAGTCGTTGTCAATGTGGTCGGTGTGAAGCTGATTCTTGACAAGCTGCCGGGCCCTGAGATGCAGCCCATTGACGGTAAGTCCGTTGTTGCCTCTGATGAAAGCGTCAGCACGACACCTGCAGATACAGCGGAAGAACACCTGTAGGACCGGATGCAGCACGTTCACAGATGGCAGAGGCAATGGCGGTCCTTATAGACAATGAACTGCCGGATAAGTATATTTGTGGTCATTTGTCAACCACAAGTTTTCAGGAAAACTTGTGATTGCAGGGCTTGTTGAAACATATTACAATCAAAAAGCTCGATTTT
>JAZASQ010000134.1:0-4927 GCA_036343235.1 Lachnospiraceae bacterium | reverse complement strand
TGGGGTTCGAACCCACGTGCCCTTGCGGGCAAACGGTTTTCAAGACCGCCTCGTTATGACCACTTCGATACCTCTCCGTAGTTCATAGCGCACCGCCCTTTTGGCGAGCGCATGTTGAATAGTACCACAGCCGGCCGGCCGATGCAAGCAAAACTTTTGGAAATCTGAGGATTTTTTTCGCAGTCTTTGAATAGCGGTAAACGCTGCACTTCCAACCCGCAAAGCAAACACAACACAGCCATCTGCCCGAAAAGGCTATCCCGCCTGAATCCATCCCTGCTTCTTCAGGATCTCCTCGCAGAGCATGATGTCTTCCGGGGTCGTCACTTTCATATTCGTATAGGAAGCTTCTATGAGCTTCACCTTGTGATTCCCATAGCGTTCGACCACCATGGAGTCGTCCGTAATCCGTTCCGGATGCCCGCCGTACTTCTCTGCCGCCGCGTACATTTTGTCAAAGGCCCCTGTAATCAGTTCCGTTTCAAAGGCCTGGGGCGTCTGAATATTCCAGACGATATTCCGGTCGGGGGTCGCTCCCACAAAGCCTTCCGGGTCAGCCACCTTCACGGTGTCCTTGGAGGGAACTGCTGCAATGGCAGCCCCGTAGCGCTCTGCCCCTTCCATCATGTCCCGGATAATTCCGCTTGTGACGCAGGCCCTGGCCCCGTCGTGGATCAGGACATAGTCGGAAGGAAGGCCCTGTCCCCGGATGGCCCGGAGGGCATTATATACGGAGTCGCAGCGCTCTTCCCCGCCGGGCACCACAGCGGCAATCTTCGAAAAACCGAATCCGTCTCTGAATTCGGCAGTATAGGCCTCTTCCGCCCCGGGAGGAGTGACAAGCACTGCATTAGTCATGGGGCTTTTTTCAAAGGCATATAGAGAATAATAAAGAAGGGGCCTTCCCAGTACCTTCAAAAGCTGCTTGGGGGTGGCCGACTTCATCCGGCTTCCACTGCCGCCGGCAAGAATTATGGCCGTAAAGTTTTTCATAACAAACCTATCGATAGGTTCCATGGCCGCTGATGGAATAGCTTTGGCTCCTGACTGAGGCGGTCACGGAACCCTTTTACCTCTCCCCCAGAGCCAGACCCGGCACGGCATTCAAATCCCACCCGTCCCGGCGGCCGGAAAGATAATCATAGTAGCCCGCAGCCCCGATCATGGCCGCATTGTCCGTACAGAGAATCGGCGAAGGCCGGTAGAAGGCAACGCCCCTCTTTTTACATTCCTCTTCCATGGCACTGCGGAAGGCCCCGTTTGAAGCCACACCGCCGGCAATGGCAATCCGGTCCGCACGGTACTCTTCCACCGCTGCCATGGCATGGCCCACGAGAGCCGAAACAACAGCCTTCTGAAAGGAAGCTGCAATATCCGCCCTCCGGATACCGTAGATTTTCTCCCCGTCGAAGGCATCTGCCGGCTCCAGCCTGGAGCCGCACTTCATACGCTCGGAATTGAGGTAGTTTAGAACTGCGCTCTTGAGACCGGAAAAAGAAAAGTCATACTCTGAACCCCGGACTTTCGCCACAGGGAAGTCTATTGCCCCGGCATCTCCCTTCTTCGCTTCCGCTTCAATCTTCGGCCCGCCCGGATATCCAAGTCCTATGGCCCGAGCCACCTTGTCGAAGGCCTCTCCGGCTGCATCATCCACGGTCCGGCCCAGAATCTCGTACTTTCCGTAGTCTGTGACCCGCACGAGATGGGTGTGGCCGCCGCTGACCACGAGGCAGAGAAAGGGCGGTTCTAATTCTTTGTTTTCAATATAGTTCGCGCTGATATGGCCCTCGATATGGTGGACTCCGATGAGGGGAAGGTCCTTGGCCCAGGCAATGGCCTTGGCGGCTGAAACACCCACGAGGAGGGAACCCACAAGGCCCGGCCCGTAGGTCACGGCCACGGCGTCAATGGTGTCGACAGTCTCTCCGGCGTCGGAGAGGGCCTTTTCAATAACCTGGTTCACCCGCTCTATGTGGGCCCGGCTGGCGATTTCCGGCACGACGCCCCCGTAGAGGGTGTGAATTGGAATCTGGGTAGATATGATATTGCTGTGCACATCCCGCCCGTCAACAACAACTGCCGCCGCCGTCTCGTCGCAGGAGCTTTCTATTCCTAGTATTTTCATTCTTATTATATGTAAATGCAGAAAAATGCTGTATTCAAAACACTTTCAGCATGGCCTGTCTTCATTCTGCAAGGAAATGAATCCGAACTGTCATGGGTTTAATATTAGTCATGGAGCTGCCGCGGGCAGAATATTCGTCCCGCTCACATTCCCTTCCTTGTCCGAGAGGGTGAAGGCCAGAATCTTCCAATGGTTGTCGGCATCCTTCCTGAGGCAGTACTTCTGGTAGACCCGGGTGTAGCCGCTGCCCTCTGTCTCGAAATAGGAGGCAACCACATAGGCATAGTCCTTCCCGCTGTTCTCGAAATAAACGACATCAGCCGAGTCGCAGACTCCGGTCTCCACAAGCTTCCGGCCGGCGTTCTCATATTCCTGGCGGTCGGAGCGGACCTGAGCGATGTAATTGTCCCGGGGGTTGGCCTTCAGCAGCTCATCGTCAAAGAACGTCTGGGCCTGGTCGCAGAGGTCCACCAGCTGCTGGTCCGTCGTGTCCTCGTCGTGATAGAGGAGAACAATCTTGTTGTACCACTGGATGACGGACCGGGGGGTGCCGGGGTATTCGATGGAGAAGTTCTTGTCCAGAACCTGCTCCATGGTCGAGGTCTGCGTGGGCGCCTTCGTCTCCTCGCCGCCGCTTGTCATCCGCTTCGACAGGTAGAGATAGAAGCTGACAACCAGCACGGCAATGATGATTCCGAATATTCCGGTTCTGACTGCACTCTTCATGGGCACTCCTCTAATCGTGCGCTTTCAACGGGTATAAATTATCGGGCCTTCAGGAGTCGCCCTCCGGCTCTTCGTCAATGAAGTTCAGTTCCACGGACATACCGTCCTTACCAAGAACGGTCTTCGGGAAGATTTTTTTGACTTCCTTCATATGCCGCTCTGCCCCTACGAGAGACGGGGAGAAATGGGTGAGCCAGAGCTCTCCGACTTCCGCCCGGGCCGCCAGGGACGCAGCTTCAGTGAACATCATATGCTTATTCTTCTTCGCCTTTTTCAGCTTGTCCCGGTCGCAGTACATGCCCTCGCAGATGAAGATGTCGCTGCCCCGGGCCCCTTCAACGATGGAATCCGTCGGCCGGGTGTCTGTCGTGTAGGTCACCTTCAGCCCCCTTCTCTCCGGTCCCATGACCATGTCCGGCGTATAGATCTTCCCTTCGTCTCCGACTACGGTCTCCCCATGCTGCAGGGCATTCCAGAATTTCACCGGAATCTCCTGGTTTTTCGCGGCTTCTGCGTCGAACTTGCCAAGCCTGGGAATATAGAGGCTGTAACCGTAGCAGGGAACATTGTGGTTGACCCGGAAGGCCGTAATCTGATAGCCCCCGAGTTCAAAATTCTCCACCGGAGCATTCAGTTCCTTATAGATGATTTCAAAAGGCAGGTCAGGGGCGATAACCCTCAGAGAGTTCACCACCCTCGCGAGCCCCTTGGGCCCGACCATGGTAAGGGGCTCTGTCCGGTCCCCGTTTGCCATGGCCAGCAGCATCCCGGGCAGGCCCGAAATGTGGTCAGCGTGGTAGTGGGTGAACAGCATCGTGTCAATGGAGTGGGGGCTCCAGCCCTTCTCCGCCAGGGCAATCTGGGTCCCCTCTCCGCAGTCAATCAGGAGGTCGCTGCCGTTGTAACGGCACATCAGGGACGTAAGCCACCTGTAGGGAAGGGGCATCATGCCGGCCGTTCCCAGAAGACACACATCGAGCATATGAATAATAATAACCTTTCACGTTCTATAAGACTTTCACCATGACAATGGCGTCCTCTTCCGGCTCGTCATAAAAGCGCTTGCGGACGCCTGCCGCCAGAAAACCCTGCTTTTCATAGAAGGCAATCGCTCCGGCATTGTGCTCACGCACTTCGAGGAAAAGCTTCAAAACCCCTGCCGCCATAAGTTCCGCAACTGCCGTCTCAAGAAGGGCTGTCGCCGCGCCGCTCCTGCGGAAATGTGCATCCACGGCAATACTGTTTAATTCCCCCTCGTCAGCAGCGCTGTAGAAGACCGCATACCCGGCCAGGGTTCCGGTAGAAAGAGCAGTTTCACTAGCAGCAGTGCCCTGCTCATCGGAAGCTACTGCCGCATAAATTCTCGCATGCCCTCCGTCGAGTGCCTCACGCAGGTCCTTTTCCTTCCAGGCTTCATGTCCGAAGACCGAAAGAGAAAGGTCCGCCGCCGCGGAAATTTCATCCGCACGCAATGCGTGTATATCAAACATGAGGCTTTTCACCCGCAGCCGCTGTCTTTTCAGCAGCTTCTTTCTCCGCCCTCTCCCGTTCTGCCTGAGAAAGGCGCAGGTACTCAGGACGGAAGTCCGCAGCCGGGACAGCTTTCCCTGCCGCAAGAAGAAAGGTGCCAAGGGCCGCCACGGAGCCCGCCCGCTGGCGGGCGAGGAACAGGGGAGCAAAGGTGAAGCTGACACGCGTCAATGTCTTCAGCTTTTCAGCGAAGACAGGGGCTCCGTCCCCTAAGTACACAACCGGACGGCCGATATCATTCACCTTTTCAATGATGTCTTCTACTGCAACAGCCTGCTGGGGCAGGACCTCTTCCGGAATTCCGGCCTGCCCGTCTTCCGAGCCGCTTTCGCTCATGGAGTAGGCTGCTGTATAGACCTGGCCGCGGCGGGCGTCCATGAGCGGAACGACGAGGCGGTCAGTGACGGCGCAATTATAGGCCAGGCCCATGAGGGTGGGCACAGGAATAATCGGTACACCCATTGCAAGGCCGATTCCCTTGGCTGTCGCGCAGCCGATGCGGAGGCCCGTAAAGGAGCCGGGGCCCGAAGCGCAGGCCACGGCAGT
>JAZASQ010000133.1:0-4928 GCA_036343235.1 Lachnospiraceae bacterium | reverse complement strand
GCCTGATGATCGAGATCAGGCTCTGCACATGCCCTGCCGGGCTGCTCAGGCAGGCAGACCAGGCCTCACCGGCTATGAAGCCTGGTTCCGTGCGCCCGGAGAGAAGGAGAGCTTATTGATATCAAAAGAAGTACAGCTTGTGATTAGAGAAGGCCATTCCGCAGGAATGACCCTGAAAGAAACAGCAAAGCGGCTTGAGGAGATGCACCTTGCGGTCCCGGAGCCAAAGACTCTCAAGAAGTATTACGAAGGCCCGCCGGATGCAGAACCATCCGTGCCCGCTCCCAAAGAAAAAGCATTCGACCATGAACCATTCCGGACTGTCATCATCGAAGCTATTCGCAGTAATAAGGACCCTTGCGCGAGCTCCATTTATGATGTCCTCGTGGAGCGATTCATTGACAGCGGCGAATACGAAAGTCTTCCGGCGTCAGACCGCTCCCTGCGCCGATATGTAAGTTTCCTGAAGGAAAATGACATCGTACAGCAGACTCCAAAGTGCGGGCGTATCTATGACCATGTTTTCGACACTCCGCCCGGAGAGCAGATGCTGATCGACTTTGGAGACTATGCTCTGGCAGGCGGCCCGCACCTGCACTTTATCTGCCTTCTACTGCGCTACAGCCGCTTTCTGATCGTCTTTGCACAGGACCACAAGTACAATTCTGCTGACGCCTGCAGGGCGATCTACAGCGCGTTTGTGAAGCTTGGGGGACGTCCGTCCCAACTGGTGATCGATCAGGACGCGGTGTTCATCAATACCGAAACGTACGGTGAGGTTATCCGAACGGACGTATTCGAGCGCTTCTGCCAGGAACAGCAGCTGGAACTGTTCGTCTGCCGTAAAGCAGACCCGGAGAGTAAAGGGCCGATCGAGAATTCCGTCGGATATGTCAAGAAGAATTATCTGAGCGCAAGGCATGATCGCAGTGCCGAAGAACTGATCGCAGGTTTTCCTGCCTGGCTCCAGCGCGCCAACAAACGGATCCACAGGGCCACGTTCAGTATCCCGGAAAAAGTATTCCGGGAAATCGAGAAGCCTGCACTCCGTCCTCTTCTGCCTTCCCTGTACAACAACTCGCCGCGCTCTTACACGCAGGTGGAGCTGACCAACTACCCATACATCCAGTACAGGAGCAACAAGTACTATTACCCGCACGAATACGCATTCCGCACAGTCCTTTATCGGGTGGTCGACGGCACGATCTACCTCTACAGCGATAAGAGGGTGCTGGTAGCTACATATCCAGTCTCCACGCTGAAGGGAAAGTCATTTCAGAAAGAGGAATTCGCCTATAAGCCGACTGAGTGGCTGAAGACGGTTGAGAAACTCCGGCGCCGCTGGGATGGCCCGGACTTCCAGCACTTCGTAAACGGGATCAAGAAGGAGGCAAAAGGCCGGTACGTGAATGAGCGCTTCGAAGCCATCTATCAGTACCTTGACGCAAAAGACCTCGATAGAAAGTCTGCTGCAAAGCTGATGGCGTACTGCTGTGAGAACTGGCGGTATACGCCTAGCCAGGTCAGGGCCAGCTGGGAGCTGCTTCAGAAGTCGCCAGGCCTGATCGGGTATCCGGAACAGGGGCAGGCACCCCATGCAGAGAGCAGGAGCCTTGATGTATACCAGAAGGTATTCGACCAACTCGCCGGGAAAGGAGATATCACATGAGTACAGCTGCAATGACAACAGCACCACAGGAAAGAATTACACTGGAGGCACTTGCACAGACCCTCGAAAGCTTCGGCCTGCGTCATGCCTCAAGGCAGCTGGCGGAGATCCTTGAGGATGCTGACAGCAGGAATGAAACGTTCCGGGATTTCCTGAACGACCTTCTTCAGAGGGAAGCTGCTGGAAGGAACGAGCGCAACCGGGCGAGGAACTATGCGGCAGCGCATTTTCCTCCGAACCCAAAGCCGTTGGAAGAGTTCGATGCCGCGGAATTGGAGAGCGGCATCACCACATCGCAGATCCATCAGCTGGAGGATCTCAACTGGCTGGATTCCCACGGGAACATCATCTTCGCCGGCCCTCCCGGTCTCGGAAAGACCATGCTTGCTGTCGGTCTTGGAGTCCTGGCTGTCAACCAGGGCTACACTGTCGCCTTCGAGGGGATGACCAACTTCACTCGTCTTCTCGATAACGAGTCTACCGACCGGGTGTCCGGGTTCCGTATGAGGAACATCCGGAAAGCTGACCTTGTGATCATCGACGAGATCGGCTACACGCCCATTACCCGCGCTCAGGCGAATGCGTTTTACAACTTCGTCAGCGGTGCCAACGGCCGCAGTTCCATCGTGTTCACCACGAACAAGAGCATCCAGGACTGGGCGGAAATCATGGGGGACCGCGATCTGACTGCCGCTCTCCTTGACAGGATCCTCAGCCGCGCCAGGTGCTTCTCTCTTCAGGGAAAGTCCTACCGGCTGAAGCACCCTGAGGTCTTCTAACCGACCATCTTCGAAGTCTCATACCCCAGACCATCGGCTGTGTCTCCATGTAGACACAGCCTTTTTGAGCTTTCAGGCCGGAAAACCCGGACTTTACCCGCCCCGCCGCGGAAAGGATTTTTGCTGTCCGCAGTCAGGGATGTTTTCTTGTCTGTTGTATGAGAATTACCATGTCCGGAGAATAAGGAATAAGACTTACCAGAAGACGGGGGAGAAGAGTCCAGAAGTGTAGGGAATTACCTTACCTATTAAGTGAGATTTTGGTTACCGTTTGCAATAGAATCCGCATTCGTACCCATCGGCCCGAAGCTCGATGCCTGGTATCCACGGTGGGGTCTTCCCCATCTGCTCGCAGATCTCATCCAGTGATACTTCCGGCGAACATTCGATGATCAGCTCATCATGCACATGCCCGCAAATGAAGCAGTGGCTTAGGGTCCGCATTGCATAGGACAGGATGTCCCGGCTGACGGCCTGCACGATGTTCTCGACGAACTTCGGACCGTAACTCTCGATCCGGCTCCACTTCTTCTGGGCGTCGATCCCCATGTAGGTGACGCTCTCACCTCCGAAACGGTTCTCTCCGATCCGGGGCTTCACGTAGGCCAGCCTGCGTCCGGAGGGCAGGGTGATAAACAGCATCCCGTTTTTCATCAGGAAGGTGATGTCACCAACCTGAGTCTGGGTCCGCATCTGGATCGCATCCTTCACGGCGGCATCAACCGCCCACCAGTACTGCGTGATATGCGGATTACTGCTGCGCCACATATCTACCAGCGGCTGCAGCTCGTCTTCGGTCAGGCCCATGTCGAGAGCGCCCATTGCTTTGAGGGCACCGACGCTGCCGCCATAGCCGAGGGCCAGCTCAGCGATTTTGCCTTTTTGCCGGAGGTGGCTGTTCTGGCCGTGCTTCTCGACCGGAACACCAAACATTCTGCTGGCGCTTTCACAGTAGATGTCACGGCCCTTGTGGAAGACCTCAGCACGCCATGTTTCACCGGCAAGGTGAGAGAGCACACGGGCTTCGATCGCACTGAAGTCGCTGACCACAAATTTGTATCCCGGCCTCGGAATGAAGGCGGTCCGGATCAATTCCGACAGCACACCGGGAACGGAGTCGTACAGCATATCCAACATTTCATAGTCACCGGCCTTCACGAGGTCCCGAGCCTGCTCCAGATCATCCATGTGATTTTGCGGCAAATTTTGCAGCTGAATCAGGCGTCCGGCCCATCGGCCACTTCGGTTGGCACCGTAAAACTGAAACATGCCGTGGCAGCGGCCATCGGCGCAGACTGCGTTTTGCATGGCTTGATACTTACGGACGGAGCTCTTAGCCAGCTGCAGCCGGAGCGAGAGCACCTCGGCCAGATCCTCCGGTGCGGTTTTGATCATGGCAGCGACATCCTTCTTCCCGAGGCTTTCAACCTCCATGCCGTTCTCTGCCAGATAGTCTTTCATCTGAATGACCGAGTTGGGATTGTCCAGCCCGGTCTTTTTCTGCATCCGGGCGGTCAGGTCGGTCTTGGAAAGCTCGTCAATTCGCAGTGCTTCCCGGACCATTCCCTGGTCGATCATGATACCGCGATCGTTGATCTGCTGGTCCAGGTGATACTCGTCCCAGACGAAATCCGGCACCGGGTAGTTCTTCAGGCGCTCCTGGATCTGCATTTCCACCTGCACGTCGCGCTCATTGTATTTTTTGAACAGTTCCCATTTCTCAGGCGCGTGGTGCGGCAGATTCCAGGTCCGGCCACCGTTGCTTTTCGTAGGCTTGCAGGGGCAGCAGAAGTATTTGATCAGATCTTTGCCTTCCTTCAGTTTCT
Organism: Lachnospiraceae bacterium; assembly: GCA_036343235.1. GTDB lineage: Bacteria > Bacillota > Clostridia > Lachnospirales > Lachnospiraceae > RUG306. The sequence continues at coordinate 654 of JAZASQ010000133.1, read as the reverse complement.
GCTCCTCAAAGCCGAGGACCGCACCGACCTTTTCCAGTCCCAGGGGCAGGCCGTTGTAGGCAGCCCAGACCAGGGTGCATTTCCATGATGCAGGATCGAGATAGTTCTGGACCGGATCGCCGGGGATGCTGTAGGAGCGGAAGTGCTGCGGGTAGTTCCTGCGCAGCCAGACCGACAGGCAGACCCGCTCGAAGCTGGCATTGTAGGCCCACTTCGTCACCCGGTCATCGGACAGGGCAGCTATGATCTCTTCGGGAACGGTATCACCGCAGGCGAGATCGTACACGGTGATGGGGCCGTGGTTAATGGACACACCGAACAGCAAAATGGCAAAGTCCGGTGACTCGGCATATTTGTAGGCACCGGATTTTCCGATGTCGACACTTGATTTCGTCTCAAGGTCTAAAGACAGATTTTTAATCTCCATTGGAATTCCTTTCACAAAGCGGCAGGGTTTGGAGCCCTGCCGCCACAGTTCTATTATTCGGTTGTTTCAGTGCTGGATTCCTCCAGCGCTGTTGATTTGCGCTCTTTGCGCTCGGCCAGTTTCTTCTTAATGCCTTCAAAGGCTATGCTCACCAGTTCAGCTACCATATAGCCGAGACCGGCACCGCACATGCTACAGAAGCTGATCACGATAATCAGATCCGCCAG
>JAZASQ010000132.1:0-4983 GCA_036343235.1 Lachnospiraceae bacterium | reverse complement strand
CCGATCGGCATCATCTCTATGAAGCGGACAGAAAGCGGATTTGCAATTGACAGCTCCGCCAGCTGCAGAATGTCCTCCTCTGTCGTCCCCTCCTGGGGTACGCAGTTCAGATGGATGCGAAGACCTGTGCCGCTTCCGAATTCAGACCCGGACAGGTCGCTGTCAGCTGTACATTTGCCGTCATCACGACTACCAGCGAACTTCAAAGCTGCCCGGATTCCTGCCTTCACCTGTTCAAGGCCGTCTACCCCGGTGATTTCCCTGAAATGATCCGGATTCAGGGTGTCCAGACTTACATTAACGCCCGTGAGTCCCGCACTGACAAGGCTCTCTATCTGTCTCTCAAGCAGGAGACCGTTCGTCGTCAGGGTAAGGTCCCGGGTCCCCGGCATTTCCCGCACGGCAGACAGGATATCACACAGGTCACCCCTCAGCAGGGGCTCGCCCCCGGTGAAACGAAAGGACCGAATGCCGATACTTTCCGCAGCTTTACACACTTCTACAATCTGCCCGGACGTAAGCTGCGGTCCGGCCTTTCCTACAGTCGCTGCGGTCTTACCGCCTGCTGCCTGTTCTTCTTCTTTCCCGGCATTCTCCGCAGTGGACTCTCCCGGACTGCAGTAGCGGCAGGCCATGTTGCAGGCCTCTGTAACAGAAATCCGCATATATGTGATGTTTCTTCCAAAACTATCTCGCATATGCCTTTGCCTGTACTAAATAATCGGGGGACAAAGTTGTAAATTCATCCAGCTTTGCCCAACTGCCAACTACGAACGGGAGACTAACTCTGAAAATCTCTCTTATTTTACCAAAGAAACGCGGCCACACGGGGGACAAACATTTAAATCGTTTCAAGAGAGACCACAATCCGCCCCCCGCAGAGCATTTCCGGGGCATTTACATCGTTTCCGGCGAGGTCAAGGGTCATTTCTTCATAGGAGCTGTCCCCGGAAGAAAACTTCTCTTCTGCCCTCTTCATAACAGCGTATTCCGAGGAGCCTCCTCCGATGGTACCCGAAATACTGCCATTTGGATGAATCAACATAAGGGCTCCTACTCCTCTCGGGACAGAGCCCCTGGCGTTAATGATCTTCGCAGCGATTGCCCGCTCTGAATCCGGCAAAGCAGCAATCGTCTCAAGCACCTCGAGGTCTGCCCGGTCATCATGCTTGCCGGCATTCTTGAGGGAAATAATCTCTGCCGCAATAGATACCGCAATTTCAAAAGGCGTGTCGGCATTGATGGAAAGGCCGATGGGGGTATGTACACTGTCGAGTACCTGCCGGTCAATACCTTCATCCTCAAGGGAATCAATCAGAATCTTCGTCCGCCGTCTGCTGCCCATCATACCAATATAGGCATGGGGTTTTATCGCAATGTCCCTGAGGCAGATCCGATCGAACTCATGCTCCCGGGTCATGATGATAAACCAGGTATCCCGGTCCCCGTCAATCTGCGCCAGAGAAGTCGAAAAATCTCCACAAAGGACCCTGTCGGCTCCGGCTTCCTTCGCCGCATCGGCAAATTCCTGCCGGTCCTCGATGAAGGTCACGGAAAAATCCATGTCCTTCAAAAGGCGCCCCGTTTCAAGACCCACATTCCCGGCCCCGCAAATTACCGCCTTCTGTTGCCGACCCTTTTCTCTGAGGAGCAGCTTCCGGTATTTTTCCCTGTTTTCCTGATATTCTGTCATCATGATTTTTCCGATTCGACCTGACCGGACATACGATTCTCCCGGCATCCCGAAAGCACTGGCTGCGTCTTCCAAGCTTCAGTTGACATCCGTCAACTCATCTTTTATGTCTTTAAGTTGACATCCGTCAACCATATTTTGCATGCGATTGTCGACTGTCAACTCATTTTCCGAATCCGCAATTCGGAAATGTACAGACACTGCAGTTTAAGCACATGCCGCCCTCGCCCAGGGCTGAGATTCCCTCCCGGCTCACAGGATCATCTGCCATGAGGCGGGGTAAAATCAAATCGAATACCGTACGCTTTGCATGCATCACACAGCCGGGCAGACCGACCAGAGGAATTACATTATTATAATATGCGAGCATAAACATGGCTCCGGGCAGCACCGGGGCCCCATAGGTGACCTGGCCTCCGGCTACGGTCCGTATAGCAAGCGGAGTCCGGTCATCCGGGTCCACGCTCATTCCTCCTGTGCAGAGAATCATGTCGGCCCCGGCAGCAAGAAGTTTTTTGATGCAGGAAATTTCCATTTCCGCGTCATCCGAAGAAATCTCGTGCCCGATGACTTCCGTGTCATATTCCGCAAGTTTTTCCATCACGACATCCGTGAAGGTGTCCTGAATCCGCCCGTAATAGACCTCGTTTCCCGTGGTCACGATGCCGACCTTCTTGTGATGAAAAGGCAGGACGTCAAATATCTTTCCGGCTCCGTCACCAGTCCCGGCACGCGTCTCACTTCGGTCTGTGCGGCCGAATACCGTTTCCCGGGCTGTTTCCATTTTTTCTTTTGCTATGGCAAGCGGAATAATCCGCTCTCCGGCCAGCTTGTCCCCGGCTTTCACGGGAAAGTCCCCGTGGCGTGAGGCAATCATCATCTCTCCCAGGGAATTTACGGCCAGAAGCTTCTCCCGGTCGATTTTAAAAAGGCCGTCAATCTCGGAAAAGAGCTCGATTTTCCCTTCTTTGATGTCATCGCCCGGGCGGATATTTTTTCCCGCAGAAATATCATAGAGGATCTTCGCCCCGTCGTTTTCATGCACGAGGGAGCCGTCGTTCTCCCAGATATAGATATTGTCCTTGCCGACGGAGAGGAGGACCGGGATATCTTTTTCCGTGATGACATGTCCCTTGCGGAAGACCGGGCCCTTGTAACCGTCCTTAATAATCTGTGTGATGTCCTGACAGAGAATCTGCCCGACCGCGTCTTCTGTCTTCATAAGTTTCATCGTTTTCACCTCTTATAAGACCTTGTCGACAATCAACGGTTCGAGGCTGTCGTTTTTTCCCATTCTTCCTTAAAAGTCTCCTGTAATTTACGGTAATCATTCGGTGTATCAAAATCAATAAAGGAACCGGGATCATCTACAGCCACATATGTCGTCTCAAAGCCGGAGCGTTTCAGGGCTCCTTTCAGGCCACCAGTGCCGGAATCCCTTAACACGGCTTCACAAACCGCTTTTTTAAGTAAAAGCGGGTGTCCGCCATGCCGACCGTCTGAAGGAATACATATATCTCCTCGAGAGGTCATAAGACGCTTCACTGTATCTGATGAGAAAAGGGGAACATCTACAGGCGTAATTAAAACGGTCTCCGGAGCCGGAAAATCCATCCGTCCGGGGCTTTTCCTCCCAGCTGAGTCCGTGACCATTCTCCCGCAGATTGCCTGCCTGAGTCCGATGCAGACGGAGTCAAACATTTCACTTTCTGCATATGTCTCATTTAACACGAACTCGATATCTCTTCCGGCAAGCTCCGCTTCGATGTCACCTGCCCGAAAACCCGTGACCACTATTATACGGGAAATCCCGGCTTCCGAAAAGGTCTCCACCTCTTTTTGTATCATGGAGACCTTCCCGTCAGCCGGGAGAAGGGGCTTGAACTCGCCCATGCGGGAGGACAGTCCCGCAGCGGTAATTACGGCGCAAACATTTCTCATTTTCTATAAGGTGTATGGTCCAGCGGCAGCTTTGTACGGAAAATCCCGTCCCTCTTATAGTAGGAATTCTGCAGGGCCGGGCCCATGGGAATCAGGGGGATTTCCCCGACACCCTTGGCTCCGTAGGCCTTCTCGTCCGGGTTCTTCTCGACAAGGATGGTCTCAATTTCGGGGAGAGCATGAGCCCGCCAAAGGCCCATGGTTCCAAAATTCGATGTCGGCTCTCCGTCTTCCATGCGAAGATCCTCTGTCAGGCCGAAGCCCAGGCCCATGACTACCCCGCCCTCAATCTGTCCTTCCACGTTGGCTGGATTTATGGCTTTCCCCACATCGTGGGCAGCCACCACCTTCCTCACTTTACCTTCCTCATTGAGAAAGACAACCTGGGAGGCATAGCCGTAGGCCACATGACTCACAGGATGCGGTTTGGGAGAGCCCATGGGATCCGTCTCAGCATGATATTCCGCCGCAAAATCCTGGCCCTCCAGTTCTTCCAAAGTGTGGTCCTTTAAGGCTTCATGCAGCATGAGACCGGCTCGGCGCGCGGCCTCGCCGGTAATCGTCGTCTGCCTGGAGGCAGTCGACGTTCCCGCGTCCGGCGTCACGTCCGTATCCGGGCAGTGGACGATTATCTTTTCCGCCGGCAGGCCCGACGCCTCACAGGCAATGGCCCGCATGGTGGACGCAATGCCCTGGCCCATACAGGCAGCACTGGTCCTTAGAGACACAAGGTCGCCTTCCACATGCAGCGTCACCCTTCCGATATCCGGCACTCCGACACCGACACCTGCATTCTTGATGGCACAGGCGATGCCGGCATGGTCAGGGTCTGCATAATATGCGTCTTTCACTGCAAGTAAGGTTTCCACAATTCCCGTTGAGGCATCCGCCTCCTGCCCGTTCGGCAGGATGTCTCCTGGCCTCAGGGCGTTCCGGTAGCGCATCTCCCAGGGATCTATGCCGACTTTTTCGGCCAGTTTGTTCAGATTGCACTCGGTAGCAAAGGCGGACTGAACAACCCCGAACCCCCGAAAGGCCCCGGCCGGCACCGTATTCGTATAGACAGCTGTGCCTATGATGTCGATATTCTGGTAGTTATAGGGTCCGGCTGCGTGGGTGCAGGCCCGCTGCAGAACCGGACCGCCCAGGGAGGCATAAGCCCCAGTATTTGCTACGAGCCGAAGACGCATGGCTGTCAGGTGCCCATTCTTATCGCAGCCCGTCGTCAGGCGCATCTTCATTGGGTGCCGCTTGACGTGGTACTTCATAGACTCCTCCCGGGTGAAGGTCACCCGAACAGGAACTTTGAGAACCCAGGCCAGCAGAGCCGCATGATGCTGAACCGACAT
>JAZASQ010000131.1:0-5011 GCA_036343235.1 Lachnospiraceae bacterium | reverse complement strand
TTTTGGAGGAAATTTCCATGCTGAAAGAAAAAAATGTTCTGCTCGGCGTCACGGGCGGAATTGCGGCCTACAAGGCCTGTGAACTGGCTTCGGCCCTCGTGAAGCAGGGAGCCGATGTCAATGTCATCATGACGGAGAATGCCACCCGGTTCGTGGCCCCACTGACCTTCGACGCCCTGACGAAGAACCGAACCGTAACGGACACCTTCGACCGCCAGCACTCCTATGAGATTGAACACATCTCCCTGGCGGAAAAGGCAGACGTCCTCATCATCGCCCCGGCCTCGGCCGACATCATCGCGAAGCTCGCAAACGGGCTCGCTGACGACATGCTCTCTACCACTGCCCTGGCCTGCACCTGTCCCAAGCTTGTGGCTCCTGCCATGAATACCCATATGTATGAAAACCCGGCCACCCAGAGGAATCTGAAGCAGCTGGCTCTTGACGGCTGGGAACTCATAGAGCCCGATTCCGGCCTTCTGGCCTGCGGAGCAACCGGGAAAGGCCGCCTGCCGGCGCCGGAAAAATTGCTGGAAGCCGTCGACCATGCCATCGGCCATGAGAAGGATTTAGAGGGGCTTCGGGTCCTGGTCACCGCCGGCCCCACCTGGGAAGCCATCGACCCGGTCCGCTACATCACAAACCACTCAAGCGGAAAGATGGGCTATGCCGTGGCAAAAGCCGCTGCCCGGCGGGGAGCTATTGTCACCCTGGTTTCCGGACCTACCGCCCTGCCCCGGCCTTCCTATGTGGACTTCGTCGATGTGGTAAGTGCGGCAGACATGTACGAAGCTGTGACAGGCCGGAGCGGGAAGCAGGATATCATCATCAAAGCCGCGGCCGTGGCCGATTTCCGTCCGGAGACCGTTGCCTCTGAAAAGATCAAAAAATTCGGAGCCGGAGAAGCCCCTGCCCTCCCCCTGGAGAGGACGAAGGACATTCTGGCCTTTCTCGGGGAGCATAAGCCTGCCGGCCAGACCCTCTGCGGTTTTTCCATGGAGACCGAGCACATGGTGGAAAACTCCCGGGCCAAACTCGAGAAAAAGCACCTCGACCTCATCTGCGCCAACAATGTAAAGGAAAAAGGGGCGGGCTTTGCCGTCGACACAAACGCCCTGACCCTGATTTCAGAATCGTCCGAAAAAGCACTTCCCCTGATGAGTAAGGAAGAAGCTGCGGATGCACTATTGGATGAACTCTTAAGGCTCCGGTCCGAAAAAACGGCTTGAATTCTCCTTGGATTCTGCGATAATGGACTTTGCGCTATATCTGAATGACAGAACAGCAGCATAAGTAAGGAGAAAATTTCATAATGGACACACAGATAGCAGCAAAAACCGCTCCAACCGGCAAGGTGCAAACCATGGTGGAGACGGCGCTTCTCATCGCAGTGACACTGATCATGGGCCTGACCCCTCTGGGGACCATCCGTACACCCATTCTTTCGGTGTCCCTCGTCACGGTACCCGTAGCCATCGCCGCCATGCTCATCGGCCCCATGGGGGCATTCGCCTGCGGCACGGTCTTCGGAATCACCTCTTTCATCAATGCCCTGACCGGGGCCAGCGGTCTTCTTTCGGCCCTCCTTCAGGTCAGCCCCCTCGGCGTCTTCGTGACTGCCATTATCGCCCGCATGCTGGACGGCATTCTGGTCGGCCTCATTTTCGCCGGCCTCTCCAAAGTCCTGAAGGGCAAGGCATCCGCCGCCGCATACTACATCACGGGGATTTCAGCTCCCCTCCTCAATACCCTCTTCTTCATGAGCTCCCTGATGCTCTTCTTCTACAACTCGGACTACATGAAGGGAGTGGCTGAAAAGCTCGGCGCAGTAAACCCCAAGTCCCTGGTTATCGCCATGGTCGGCGTGCAGGGGCTGATTGAAGCCGTCACCGGCTGCATCGTGGCCGGCACCGTCGGCATGCTTGTAGCCAAGGCCCTCGGCCGCAAAGCCTGAAAGAAAATGAGGGACATTGTCGTCCCTCCCCAGCACTGCAAAAGACCGGGACGGGGACTTCCAAGGAAGCCCCGATGAACAGCCTTTTGCCGGCCTCCGGTAGCGCAGGAGGCCTGAATTCAATATCAAAACTTTTCCGCGTGTCATTCCGCGGAATCAAAAACAGCTGCCCTTTTCGGACAGCTGTTTTTTTATTGGAAAACCTTATTCAAATCGGATCATGAAGTTCACGATGTGCTCTGCCGCCGGAAGCAGGTCCTCCCGGGTCAGAGCACCTTTCGCCATGGCTTTCTTCACCCGGTCCGGGAAACCGGTGGCCATCTTCACGTCCGTGCCGCCGAGGATTTCCTTATAATGCTCGGCCCGGTTCCACCAGTCGGAAATGACAATGCCGTCGTAGCCCCACTCCTCCCGGAGGATACCGACCAAAAGCTCCCGGGCTTCCGAGCACCGGCGACCGTTGATTGCGTTGTAGGCATTCATGATGGACCAGGGATGGGCTTCCTTCACCATGATTTCAAAGGCCCGGAGGTAGATTTCCCGAAGGGCCCGTTCAGAGACCCGCGAATCCGAATGCTTGCGGTTCGTCTCCTTGTTGTTGCAGGCGAAGTGCTTGGGGCAGGCAGACATGCGGTTGGACTGGATACCACGGACCATGGCAGCCCCCATCTTTCCGGCCACCAGCGGATCCTCGGAATAGTACTCGAAATTCCGCCCGCACATGGGATTCCGGTGGATATTGACGGCGGGTGTCAGCCACATGGAGAGATTGTTCTCCTTGAGTTCTTCTCCGCCGGCTGCCCCGACGGCCTCCACCAGGTCTGTATTGAAGGTCGAAGCCAGGGCCGTGGCGCAGGGCCAGGCCGTCGTCGGAATACCGATGAAGGAATGAAGGCGGACCCCGGCAGGGCCGTCAGCCGTTTCAAAAATCGGGGCCCCGTATTCGGGAAGATTTCCGATGCCGTAGACATTGCCAACTCCCCGATTGGGCTGACCGCCGCAGAGGGAGATCAGGTCGTCATCCGAGAGCTGGTCCACGAACTCCTTTGCCGTGTGCTTTCCCTCGGCCACATCGGCGAGGGAGATGGCTCCCTTCTTCACTTCCTGCATGAGATAGTAGGGCTCCCGGGTCCGCTCCACGGGAGCCACGGCCTCATCCCGGCCGCCCTTGATTTTTTCGATGACCGACTCATTGAGGTCATAGGGTTCCTTCACGGAGAGTTCTTCAAAGCTTCCATCCCTCTTCATCCGCTTGTGCAGACTGGTCGGAGCCATGTAGGAATGCAGCTGCTCCACGATAGAAGCCTCACCCGATACATCGACGGTCTTGAATTCCACGGCTTCTTCCACATTGATGCCCGCATAGAAGCGGTAAGTGCCGGGTTCCATGACCCGGGCGGATTTTTTGACCTTTCCCTCATCATCAAAGGCAGCCAGCGTCGTGATATCCGCCGTAAGGACCAGGTCCTGGCTCTCACCGGGTTCCAGGAGACGGGTCTTTGCAAAGGCCATGAGTTCCCGGTCCGGATGGTCGAAAATTCCGGAGGAGGCCTGCCCATAGATGCCGGTCACGTACTTGCCTGCATATTTTCCCAGATTCGTCACCCGGATACGGGCAGAAAGGGTGGAGCCGGAAACAGATGACTCCACTACCTCCTCTGCAAATTCCGAGTAGGAAAGCCCATAGCCGAAGGGATAGACCACGCGGGAAGCGGCCCCGGGAATGGTCTCGAAATAGCGGTAGCCGACGAAGATGTCCTCCGTATATTCCACATAATCGATGGATTCATGAAAGCCGTCCGTGGACGGATAATCCTCAATCCGCTTTGCATAAGTATCCGTCAGGCGGCCGGAAGGATTGACAGCCCCGGTCAGGGCCTCAGCAATGGCAGCTGCCCCTTCCATGCCTCCCTGAAAGGCCTGCAGGGCCCCGTCAATGGCGACATCCTCTTTGATCCAGGAGGTGGCAACCACTCCGCCGACATTCAAAACGACGATGACATGGGTGAAACGCTCTTTGACAGCAGAAAGCAGGGCCTTCTCCTCTTTGGAAAGGCAGTAGTCCGTATCGGGAAAGATATTTTCCCTCTCGACTGGTTTTGCAGTCTCATCGACCCAGGGGTTGAACTCCTCATTGACCTCGACCCCGGACCGGTCCCAGCCTTCCCCGGAAAAACGGCAGATGGAAAGAACCGCCGTGTCCGTATAGGCAGCCGCCCCGGCCAGCAGCTCCTCCGGAACCGCAGGCTCCCGGAACATGCCATGGTCCGCCCCGTCTTTCAACTGACCGGCCACGTAGTCCTTGTAATAATCTGCAAGCGGCTCATAGATTGGATTCGTCCCCAGTTCCTGCATACCCTCATAAAGATTCTTCACATAGGCGCAGTAGACGTCCCCGGAGCCGCCCCCGCCCTTGACATAGTCGATAGTCCCCTTGCCGAAGAGAGCGAGCCTTTTTCCCTTTGCGAGCGGCAGGACCCCGTCATTCTTCAGAAGGACGATGGACTCGCCCGCGGCCTGTTTCGAAAGCGCGATGTGCTCCGGACTCCCGGTCACATACTTCCCGGGATAAAGCGGCCTATTGGGCTGAAAGCGCTGCCGGATGAAATGTTCCATTTGTAATACCCCTTTCATGACTAATGTAAAACCCGCAGTTTACTGAAATTTTTTCTCATTCTGCTTTCTGCATATTCTTCCTGTATTCGGAAGGCGAAATGCCGTACTCGCTCTTGAAGAGCTTCATGAAGTGCTTGCTGTTCTCATAGCCGACCGCCGCCCCGATGGAAAGGACTTTTTCGTCCGTCGTCTCCAGCATTTCCTTGGCCTTCTTCAGGCGGATATTCTTCAGGTAGGTCACAAAGTTCTCCCCCGTATACTGCTTGAAGGCATAGGAGAAAAGAGAATAATTCATGGAGACATAATTGGAGACCACGGCCATATTGATATCGGAAGCGTAGTTTTCCTCTATGTAGCGGATGGCCAGGGAAATCTTCCGCCGGACCGGCTCCTCATGCAGAGCCTCACTGTCCTTCTGCATGCCGATGAGGACATTCATGA
>JAZASQ010000130.1:0-5014 GCA_036343235.1 Lachnospiraceae bacterium | reverse complement strand
TGAAGAACTGCAGACAATTATTGCCGATACCCTTTCCTGCGACAAGGAGGAAGTGACTCCGGAGGCCGCTCTGATTGACGACCTTGGGGCGGATTCCCTGGCTGTTGTAGAGCTGCAGATGAACATTGAAGAGGCCTGCGGGGTGAAGATTCCCGATGAGGAAATCGAGCATCTGAAGACCGTGCAGGATATTCTCGACGCGGTGGACAAGGCAAAGGCGGCCTGAGATGAAAATTCGCCCGGTCCGCCGGGGTCTTATTTCCGCAGTCTCAGGCGGGCGGTTGCAAAGAAACGATTATAGAAAGAAGTCTCAAATCCATGGATACAGCGGAAAATGTGAGTGCGGGAAGGCTCTACAAAAAAATCGGCTCCCTGATTTTCAGGGGTCCCCGGTATCCTGAGAAGGAAAACGGGAGCATACCGGCCTTCATTACCTGTAAGGCCTGCAAGAGACGGTCCGCGAAGGCAGCCTGGGCAGAGAATTATTATGTATGTCCCGAATGCGGGGCCTACCGGCCGGTCAGCGCCGACTACCGCCTGTCTTTGATACTGGACTCCGGAAGCCGGAAGGACTTAGACCCGGACCTTCGGGCCCGGGACCCGCTGGACTTCCCCGAATATAAGGAAAAGGTCAAAAAACAGGAGATGAAGACGGGCCTTAAAGAAGCGGCTGTTACAGCTGTGGGCCGTATCGAAGGGCAGCGGGTCGTTGTCGGCGTTCTCGACAGCCGCTTCTTCATGGGCAGCATGTCGGCTGCGGTAGGGGAGAAGATTTCGAGGGCCGTGGAATATGCGGACAGAAATCATCTGCCCCTGATCCTCTTTTCAGCCAGCGGTGGGGCCCGGATGCAGGAAGGCATCTACAGCCTCATGCAGATGGCAAAGACAGCGGCTGCAGTACAGGCATTTTCGGAGCACGGCGGGCTCTATATCAGTATCCTGACCCATCCCACAACGGGCGGAGTCACGGCGTCTTTTGCCACCCTCGGGGACATCACCCTGGCGGAACCCCAGGCCCTGATCGGCTTTGCAGGGCCCCGGGTCATCGAGCAGACCATTGGAAGAAAGCTTCCCAAGGGCTTTCAGCGGGCGGAATACCTCTATGAGCACGGATTTGTGGATGCTATCGTGGAACGGAAGGACCTGCGGAATACGCTTTCGAAGCTGCTCATGCTGCATGAGAATAAGGAGTCATTTTGATTCGACAGATACTGGAAAAAACGGAAGAACTGGACCGGAAAATCGAGGCCCTGAAGGAACTGCAGAAGGACGAGACTTCCCGGCTTTCCCGCCGGGGGGAGGAGGAAGGCTCGCTGCTTCCGGCTGATTTCGGAAATGATGCGGAAGGGCCTGAGGACCACCTGGAGCAGTGGAAGTCCTGTGAGAAGGAGCTCCGTCATCTTGAGAAGCTGAAGCGGGATTTCCTCGAGCAGACGGGACCCCTGTCAGCAGCGGACCATGTCGTTCTGGCCCGCTACGCGAAACGGCCCCACATAGAGGATTTCATCAGCGGCCTGTTCACGGACTTTTTCGAGCAGAGGGGGGACCACCTCTACGATGAGGACCGGTCCGTCTGCGGCGGGATTGCCATGTTTCACGGGACCCCGGTGACTCTTGTCGGCCACAGGAAGGGGCGGACCGTTGAAGAAAATGTGGCCTGCAATTTCGGCATGCCCTGTCCGGAAGGCTATCGAAAAGCCCTGAGAATAATGAAAGAAGCCGAGAAATTCCGCCGGCCCATTATTACTTTCATCGATACCCCCGGGGCCTATCCCGGCATGGAGGCTGAGGAACACGGGCAGGGGGAGGCCATAGCGAGGAACCTGGCCGAGATGAGTTCCTTCACCGTTCCGGTCGTCTCCATTGTGACGGGGGAAGGAAATTCCGGCGGGGCCCTGGCCCTTTCCGTGGCCAACCGCCTCTATATGCTGCAGTACGCGGTCTATTCCATCCTTTCGCCTGAGGGCTTTGCTTCCATTCTCTGGAAGGATGCCTCCCGCCATGAAGAAGCCTGTGAGCTCATGCATATGACGGCGGAGGACCTGGTGGAAGCCGGGGTTGCTGACGGCATTATTCCGGAGCCCCTGGGCGGGGCCCAGGAAAATCCGGAAGAAGTGTACGCAGCTATCGCGGCGGAGCTCGACAGTACCCTGCGGGCCTATCGGGGTATGTCCGGAGAGGCCATCCGGGCCGACCGGATGAAGAAGTTCAGGGAAATCGGCAGGGTCAGCGCATGAGGGGGCTGACGATCCTTGCGACAGGCGGGGCTCTTCCCTCCCGGACTGTTCCCAATGCGGACTTTGAAAAAATCGTCGACACGAGTGACGAGTGGATCCGGAGCCGGACGGGAATTGAAAGCCGTTATTTCTGCGGGGAAGGGCAGGATGCGGATACCCTGGCAATAGAAGCTGGCTCTGCAGCCTTAGAGCGCAGCGGACTCGGACCGGAAGACATTGACTGCATCATTGTGGCCACTATTTCCGGCCGCTTCGCCACCCCCTCCGTGGCCTGCATGGTGCAGAGGGCCCTGGGTCTCCGGGAAAATATTCCTGTCCTTGACGTAAACGCCGCCTGCTCCGGTTTTGTCTATGCCCTGGAAACGGCCCGCGGTCTGCTCGAGTGCACGGGCGGAACCTATGCCCTGATCATCGGGACGGAGCAGCTTTCGAAGATGCTGAACATGGAGGACAGGACAACCTGCGTCCTCTTCGGTGACGGAGCTGGGGCGGCTCTTGTAAAGGCGGAGGAAGGGGCCTTCTATGCGGCTGACCTCGGGGCCCGGGGCGGTCTTGCCATCACGGCAGGGGGCCCCGGCCCGGAGAAGAGTCTGATTGCGATGAGCGGGAAAGAAGTTTTCCGCTTTGCAGCCGAGGCCCTGCCGGCCAGCATCGGGCGCCTCATTGAAAAGACCGGGGCCCCCTTGGACGCCTATAGATACGTCATCTGTCACCAGGCCAATGCCCGCATCATCGACTTTGTTGTGAAGAAGCTCCATGCTTCCCCGGATCAGTTCTATATGGATATGGCTTCTCACGGCAACACGAGCGGGGCCTCGATTCCGATTGCCTTAAACGAGCTGGAAGAAACGAACCGCCTCGCCCCCGGGGACCATATTATTCTTGCGGGATTCGGCTCCGGCCTGACCTGGGCCGGGGCGGCGCTGACCTACGCCGGCCCATCTGCTTAACAGGTGAAAAAAGAAAATGGGTTTCCCGGGAAGCCTGCAGGACAAGGCTTTTCGGGCACGGAATTATATTTGATCGGACTGATTTAACAGGTGAACATATGCAAACGTTGGATAAACTGCTTGGTATCAGGTATCCCATCATCCAGGGCGGCATGGCAAATATCGCCACCGGGGCCTTTGCGGCTGCCGTGTGCAATGCCGGGGCTCTGGGCCTTATCGCCACCGGCGGTCTGGACCCTGACGGCCTCAGGAGAGAGATTGCGGACCTCAGAAGCCGCACGGACAGGCCCTTTGGCGTCAACCTCATGCTCATGCATCCGGCCACGGAAGAGTTTGTGAAGATAGTTATAGAAGAACACATCCCTGTCGTGACTACAGGGGCCGGTGACCCGGGTAAATACATGGGGGCCCTGAAGGGGGTCGGCTGTAAAGTGATTCCGGTCGTGGCCGCCCCGATTCTGGCGCAGAAGCTGGAAAAGGAAGGGGCCGATGCCGTCATTGCCGAGGGCAGCGAGAGCGGGGGCCATATCGGGGAAATGTCTACAATGACCCTGGTTCCCCAGGTCTGCGACGCAGTACATATTCCCGTTATCGCGGCCGGCGGTATTGCGGATCCCCGCCAGGTCAGGGCAGCCTTTTCCCTTGGTGCCTGCGGCATTCAGGTCGGGACCTGCCTCCTTGTAAGTGAGGAATGCCCGATTCACGAAAACTACAAGCAGGCCCTCATCAAAGCCAAGGGGACGGACGCTGTCGTGACGGGCCGGATCGGCGGCACCCCCGTGCGCCTCCTCCGAAACACCATGACAAGAGACTATATCAAGGCAGAAAAGGCCGGGGCGGACAGGGATGAACTAGAGAAGTTCACCCTGGGCTCCCTGCGCAAGGCTGTCTTTGACGGTGATACGAAGTCCGGTTCCATGATGGCGGGCCAGGTCTGTGGCCAGCTTACGGAGATTCGTCCTGTTGCGGATATTCTGGCCGGTCTGATGGAAGGAGTCTGATATGAAGCTTGCAATCTGCTACGCCGGCCAGGGTGCTCAGAAGACAGGAATGGGGAAGGATTTTTATGAGAATAATGCTGTCTTTCGCGCAGCCTTCGACCGGGCGTCTTCCGGCACAGGAGTCGATATAAAAAAGGCCTGTTTCGAGAATCCGGATGACGTCCTGACACAAACAGCCGTGACGCAGCCCGCCCTTGTGGCTTTCGGTTCCGCCATGTCCGCCGTTTTCTTTTCCGAAGGGATTCTGAGGAAGGCCTCGTATGTATTCGGTCTTTCTCTGGGCGAGTACACTGCCCTTCAGGCAGCAGGTGTCTGGAGTCCGGAGGACGCGGTTCGGATTGCCACCTTCCGCGGCAAGGCCATGGCAGATGCAGCGGAAGGCATTGACTGCGCCATGTCCGCTGTTATAGGTCTTCAGAAGGAAGATGTGGAAACAATCTGCGCGAATGTGATGGCTGATGTCAGACAGGCGATGGGACAGGAAAATACGGGAAAGCAAAGCGCAGCCGCAGGGGCGGGGACACGCGGTGAAGGAACTTTTGCCGTGCCCGGGAAAGGCGTTTTTGTAACGAATGATAACTGCCCCGGTCAGATTGTAATTTCCGGAGATTCGACCTCTGTGGCTTTAGCCGGAGAGAAGGCAAAAGGCCTTGGGGCCAGAGTAATGTCTCTTCATGTATCCGGGCCCTTTCATACTCCCTGGATGGCACCGGCCGGAGAGGCCCTGCGGAGCCTTTTCGACGGCCGGGCTTTCGGGGAGGAAAAAATCCCGGTCGTCCACAATTTCACGGCCAGGCCGCAGGCCGCAGGTGAATCTCTTTCGGAT
>JAZASQ010000129.1:0-5059 GCA_036343235.1 Lachnospiraceae bacterium | reverse complement strand
GGCAGTTCGTAAGGTATGTAAAGGGTACCTGAAAGCGGCGGAGAACTTTCCCTGTAGCAAAGAGACCGCACTGGGTATCCCGGAGGCGGACCCCGTTTTCATCGGGCCGCTCGTCAAGAGGTCCCCAGAGAAGAACAGGGACATTTAAGTCCCTGGCGAGGCGGGCACACTCGTACTCCGTTCCGAAATTGCAGTGGGCAAGAAGGAGACCGTCCACCTTCTCCGCCCTGAATTTCTCCACGATCTTCAGGCGGTCGTCCTCATCATAGAGAAGACCTTCGCTGTTGATGTCTGTGATGTCGACAAAGTCGACACCCATCTCCCGCAGGCGGTCCGCCGTTAAGTTCCTGTACTTAATCGCATCCGGTGCCGAAAAGATGCTGCGCCGGGTCGGCGCATACCCCAACTTAATTCCCATAGCGTTTCCTCCTTTAGAAACTTTTTTATCTGTCCTTGATTATCGCAGGCGAAAAACTTAACCTCAATGGTATATTAAGTAAATATCACTTAATTTATGCACTTAATATCTTGTGGACTGTCCTGACTTCTGCTATGGTGCATGTAGTGGATTTCTTTATAAAGGAAAAATGCGATGGGCATCACGGGAAAAGAGATTGCAAAAGAACTGAATATCACGCCGGCCGCGGTTTCCATGGCCTTAAACGGCCGGCCCGGCGTCAGCGAAGAGACCCGGAAAGCCGTCCTTGCCTGTGCGAAAGAAAACGGATATGACTTCTCCCGGCTCACAAAAAAAAGCCGCTCCCTGGGGGATACGGCTTTCATCATATACAGGAGACAGGGAGCCGTGGTCAGCGACACTCCCTTCTTCTCAGAGCTCTTCGACGGAGTGGAAGGCGGCCTTCGCGAGGCCGGATACCGGACACGGATTTTCTATGTGGACCGGGACGAGTACCCGGAGCTGGTCCTTGCCGATATCATCTATTCCGGCGTCTCGGGCATCATCCTGCTCGGGACCGAGATGCAGGAAGAGGACTTCGCCGTCTTTTCCGATGTACATGTACCCCTGGTCCTGCTTGACGTCTACTTCGACAAGGCCGGCCTCGACTCGGTCGTCATAAACAATAATCAGGGGGCCTATCTGGCCACGGACTATCTGATCCACAAGACCCGGGTCCAGCCCGGCTACCTCCACTCGTCCTACCCGATTGCGAACTTCAACGAGCGCCAGGACGGCTTCTTCCGGGCTGTCCGGGCCCACGGGATGCCGACGGACGAAACCATCATCCACCGCCTCTCTCCTTCCACGGACGGAGCCCTTTCCGACATGCGGAGCATCCTGAAAAAGGGCGGCCACCTGGCCAAAGCCTACTTCGCGGACAACGACCTCATCGCCATAGGGGCCATCCGGGCCTTTAAAGAAGCCGGCTATGACGTGCCCGGCGACATCTCCGTCATCGGTTTCGACGACATAGAACCGGCCTCCTACCTGACACCGGCCCTGACGACGGTCAATGTCCCGAAAAGAGAGATGGGCCGGGTGGCGGCCCGCCGCCTCGTGGACCTCGTCACAAATACAAATACGAATCCCCTGAAAATCGAGGTCGGCACCCGCCTCGTGCGGCGGAAATCCGTCAAAAGCTAACTTTGGGCCAGCTTCTTTTTTTAAGAGAAAGAGCCTCTACAATATAGACATATCGAAAAGGAAAACTGCTGCCGTTCACGTGCAGCACCATTCATGTTTCAGAAAAGAGATATTTCATGCAGTACTATGTAGACAGGAAGGCAAAGGAAGGCGGGAACGGAGACCGGGAACACCCTTTCACACGTATACAGCAGGCGGCCGACATCGCCCTGCCCGGAGATGAGGTTCTCGTCATGCCCGGTATCTACAGGGAAAATGTGAATCCGAAGCACGCCGGAACAGAAAGCGCCCGGATCTCCTACCGGTCCGTCGAACCCCTTGCAGCAGAGATCCGCGGTTCGGAGCGCATTCAGTCCTGGACCCCCGTACCGGAGCAGAAAGATGTATGGACGGCCCGGGTGAAAAACAGTCTTTTTTCAGAAAGGAATCCCTTCACGACCCTCGTCAGCGGAGACTGGTTCATGGGCGGCTTCGTTGCCCATACAGGGGATGTGTTTCTGAACGAAAAATCCATGTATGAAGTGACAAGCCTCGACGGCGTATTAAAGCCCCAGGAGGCCCCTGCCTCCTGGGACAAGGCATTTTCCACCTACACCTGGTATACAGAGCAGGATGAAAGAAAGGATGAAACGGTCCTTTACGCCAATTTCCATGGCCTTGATCCCAATGAAGAAGCCGTCGAAATTTCTGCCCGCTCCGCCTGCTTCTATCCCCTGGAAGAAGGAATCGGCTTCATCACCCTGTCCGGCTTCCGCGTTCTTCAAGCTGCGACACAGTGGGCTCCTCCGACAGCCTATCAGGAAGGGATGGTCGGTCCCCACTGGTCGCGGGGCTGGATCATAGAAGACTGTGAAATCGCCGAATCCAAGTGCAGCGGCATTTCCCTGGGCAAGTATTACCAGGCAGAAAACGACAACAAGTGGTCGAAGTGGAAATATAAGGACGGGACTCAGACGGAACGGGACTGCATCCTGCAGGCCCAGCGGGAAGGCTGGACAAAAGAAAGAATCGGCCACCACATCGTCCGCCGCTGCAACATCCACGACTGCGGTCAGACCGGGATTGTCGGCCACCTCGGAGGCGTATTTTCAGTCATAGAGGACAACCACATCCATCATATCAATAATAAGCAGAACCTCGCCGGCGCTGAAATCGGCGGTATCAAGATGCACGCCGCCATAGACGTCATCTTCCGTCACAACCACATCCACCACTGTACCAGAGGACTCTGGCTGGACTGGCAGGCCCAGGGGACGCGTGTGACCGGAAACCTCTTCCACGACAACACGCTGCCGTATCTGGACAAGGCAGCCCGCCCCGGCGACCCGGCTTTTGAGGGCCTCGGAGAGGATATTTTTGTAGAGGTCTCCCACGGCCCCACCTTGATCGACAACAATATCCTCCTCTCCCCCCGTGCCGTAAAGATGGCTGCCCAGGGCATTGCCCTCATCCACAACCTCATCGCAGGCTCCCTCGTATCCGTGAGCTGCGGCTGTGAAAACGGTGCCCTCTCCATGCCGTCTCCCCGCTACACCCCCTACCATGTACCGCACCGGACGGAGGTGGCCGGATTCATGACCTTCCTCCACGGAGATCATAAGGTCTATAATAATATTTTCGTCCAGCAAACCCCTAACCCGGCGCTGGTCCGCCTGGCCGCAGATATCCGCTCCACGGAAGCCATCTGGGACGACGGCAGCCTGCTCTGCGGGACCTCTGCGTTCAACGGCTATGAGACACTTGAGGAATGGAAGAAGGACTTCGAAGGCTTCTGCGGCCTTGGCGCACAGGCTTCCGACCGCTATTATAAAAAGCTCCCCGTCTGGTCAGCAGGAAACATCTACTTCAACGGAGCCCTGGCCTGGAAAAAAGAGGAAGATGCATGCGAAGATTTCAGTCATGCCATTCAGCTGCAGCTGACGGAAGAAGAGGGGAAAACGATCCTGACGACAAACCTTTCTCCTTATCTGGCACAGCAGAAAGACGCACTGCTCTCAACAGAGGATCTTGGCATTGCTTTCGAGCCGGAAGAAAAATACGAAAATCCGGACGGAAGTCCTATTGTTTTCGACTGCGATTTCTTCGGAAACAAACGGTCTTCCGCCCGGAAAGATTCATGTGTCCTGCCCGGTCCCTTCTCATCTCTTGAGAAAGACAGACTCGAGCTTTTTCAGAAAGTCTAGTCTCAGGAATGTTTTTCCTCAAGTTCCCGGACGATGCGGTCGTATTCCTCCTCGTCCAGACAGTACTTCTTCGAGAGCAGGAAGTAAGCGATCAGATCATTCAGCTGCTGTTTGATGGATGGATTTGCCATGATTGATACCCCCAAATGCTGTTTTCAATACCGATTCCGCCGGTATCGTCTGAAAGGATACCCTATTAATCATAAATCCTGACTTTCCCGATCAGCTTCACTACAGTTTCCGCCTCCGGCGCCTGAACCGTCGGGCGATGGGCGTCCTCCGGGTACAAAATGACATAGCTCCCTGCATTCAGGAGCATCCGGGCAAACCGCTTCGGCGGATTATAAAAGGCAACGTCCTTGTTCTCGTCGTAAGGTTCCTTAACCGTAAGGCTTTTTGTCGAAGCGATATCAATGAATTCCTTGCCGGAGACCATCATCTGGATATCCACATACTCCTTGTGGGCCTCGAACTTCGCTGCCTTTTCTTCTTTCGTCTCGTATGTCTGCAGGGTAAAGAAGAAGCCGTCATTTACGACCTGCTTCTCTCCTGCGGGAATTGACTTCACATCTACAGTCTGCAGATATTCTGCCGCAGCAGATACCCGCTTTTTCAGATCTTCTGTACTCACTGTTTTTGTCCTCCATCTTTTCAATCTATTCATTTCCTTACATCTATTCATTTTCTCACAACAATCCGCAAATAGCTCGCAGTTTTTCAGACATCTCAAAAAAATACGGCAGGCAAACCTGCCCGCCGTATCAATATCCGCAAGAATCACGCCTTCACGGCCAGCAGCTTGTCGGCCTCGTCTTCAGTGAGGCCGTACTGGTCCCTGATCTTCTCCGCAATTTCCCGGTCCGGAAGTCCCATGTCACGCATGATTGTAATCGCTCCCTCAATACCTTCCTGTCGGCCTTCCTGATGGCCTTCCTGATGGCCTTCCTGTCGGCCTACCTGCAGGCCTTCCTGCAGGCCTTCATGATGACCTTTCTGTATGCCTTCCTGCAGGCCTTCCTGTCGACCTTCTCGCCTCTGCGCCGCCAGACTGATCTTCGTAACTTCATCCTGATCAAACAATGACATCATCATAGTTATTTCTCCGCTTCGCTCCGGTCGGCCGAAAAGACGTCGTCCACTGGACGACTCGGCCCTCGCCCTCGTGCTGTTTCAAATACTCTCTCAACACGTTCCTGTCAACACAGATCCGAATGGCTGCCTCGACTGCCTCCCGGGTTCTGCCTTTTTCTTTGATCTGCTCTGAAAAGACCTT
>JAZASQ010000128.1:0-5083 GCA_036343235.1 Lachnospiraceae bacterium | reverse complement strand
TGCTGGGGATGCCGTTTGCTGGAAGCTGAAGAAAATTGCCCTTCGCTGAACCTGCTGGGGATGCCGTTTGCTGGAAGCTGAAGAAAATTGCCCTTCGCTGAACCTGCTGGGGATGCCGTCTGCTGGAAGCTGAAGAAAATTGCCCTTCGCTGAACCTGCTGGGGATGCCGTCTGCTGGAAGCTGAAGAAAATTGCCCTTCGCTGAACCTGCTGGGGATGTCGTTTGCGGGAAGGAGGCAAAAATTGTCCTGCTCATTGCCGGCCTGGGATGCCGTTTGCGGAAAGCAAGCAAGAATTGCCTCGCACGGTGACAATCTCAGGCTTTCTGCACAAAAGACGGGGCGCCGGGCCACATGCAGGGGCCCGGCGCCCCGGAAGAATTCAGGTATGTACGCGGTTTATATTATTCATGCTCTTTCAGCGTTGCCATAACCCTCTTCTCGTTGTAGAAGGAAAGGACGACGGCTGCTGCGAAGCAGAGGATGGCTGCGATGACGGCGGAGAGCCGGTAGCCTGTACCGCCGTTCGGATTGTCGCGGCCGATGGTGGCCATGGATGTGAAGATGACCGTCGCAATGGCCTGGCCCAGCTTCATGGAGAATGTCCGGGCTGCGAAGAACATGCCGTCGCGGTTCTCACCGGTCTTGATCTCGTCCTCCTTCGCAACGTCGGCGACGATGGTCTGGGGCAGAATGCCGAGGATAGCCATGGGTACTGCAGCGAAGACAACGACGAGGACGCCGAAAAGCAGGCCGTTATTTGTGTCAACCATGCCGCGGGAGAAGGCAGTCAGGATGTAGACGCAGGCGAACTGGACGAAAGCGAACATGATCATATGCTTCTTCTGCAGCTTCGTCTTGCTGTAGGCGAGATTGACCGGTACATAGCAGAGGACGGAAAGCAGGGTCATGCCGATGTAGAGAATCGTGTTGTAGGACTCATCCAGCTTCATCAGATCCGTGACGAAGAAGGGCAGGCCGGTCTGGAACATCGTGATGGCAACCCAGTAGCAGACGTCTGACGCAACGAAGACGTCGAAATCCTTGTTTTTGAAGGTCTTGCCGAGAGACTGGAAGACATTTGACTTCGTGTCGATTTCCTGATCCTGCACTTTGACGTAGTCTTTTTCGTTGATTCCGAAGACAGGCACGAGCAGGCAGACAAGGCCGATGGCGGCGAGGATGATGAATGTCACCCGGATGGCCATGACACGGCCGAGAGCCGGAGTGAAAGCGCCCCAGATATAGGGAGCGGCATAGCCCAGCGCGGAACCGAAGATGAAGGTGAAGGAAATAGCTGTTGAGATATCGGTCAGTTCCTTCTGCGTGCCGGAAAGCTCCGCAATCAGGGAGTTATAAGGCGTGCAGTAAATAGTCATGAAGAGGTAGAAGAGGATCATCATGATGAAGACCCAGATGCCGTTCACGGGACTCTCTCCATTGATCGGGCACCAGTAGATCAGAACTGCGGAAATCGCGAAGGGAATCGCGGCCTTTGCCATGAAAGGAATCCGGCGGCCCTTGGGGTTCTTGGACCGGTCGGAAAGGTTTGCAATCAGCGGGTCCGTGATGGCGTCCCAGATGCGGCCGAATGCGAAGATACCGCCGAGGATGGTCAGGGCGCCGAAGATGACCCGGTTCTGGGTGAAGAAGATCGTCTGACCGGCATCAATGCTCTCTTTCGAAGGCTGGTAGAAGTACGTGACCCAGTTCGTGATCAGCGCGGACAGAAGGCTCCAGCCCAGCTGCCCGACGGCAAAGAGCCAGATGATCTTTTTGGTAAGCGGTTTTTTCTGCATGAAAAATTCCCCCTCAAATGAAAAATAAGAATTGACCCCCGGAAGCAGAAAGAGTTTCCACTTCCTTTGACAAATGCTATTATAGCATAGGAAAAATGAAAAGGAAACTATTTTTAAACTCGCAGTTTCCACGATTTGAAAGGGCTATGACTAATATGAAAGGCAAACTTGGATTCGGCCTCATGCGCCTGCCCAAGAAGGGCTTGGGTATTGATATCAAAAAGACCAGCGAGATGGTCGACATGTTTCTCGACCGGGGATATACCTATTTCGACACGGCCTTCGTCTATCCCGGCTCGGAAGCGGCAGCAAAGAAGGCCCTTGTGGACCGCCACCCCAGGGATTCCTACACCCTGGCAACAAAACTCATGGCCGGCATTTCCTTGAATGAGAAGTCTGCGAAGGAAGAATTCTTCACATCACTAAAGCGGACCGGGGCAGAGTACTTCGACTACTATCTCCTCCACTCCCTGCAGAGCGACAACTACGAACGCTATGAGAAGTTTCATCTCTGGGACTTCGTAAACGAGCAGAAGGCTGCAGGTACAATTAAACACATCGGCTTTTCCTTCCACGATAAGCCCGACCTTCTGGAGAAGCTTCTGAAGGAACACCCGGAAGTGGAATTCGTCCAGCTGCAGATCAACTACGCCGACTGGGATTCTCCTGCTGTCTGCGCGAGGGAGAATTACGAGCTTGTGAGGAAGTACGGAAAACAGCTCGTCATTATGGAGCCGGTTAAGGGCGGCAAGCTGGCAAATCCGCCGGCTGAGGTGAAGAAGATTTTTGATGCAGTAAACCCGGATGTCTCGTATGCTTCGTGGGCCATCCGTTTCGCGGCTTCTTTGGACGGGCTTCTGGCCTGCCTTTCCGGCATGTCTACACTTCAGCAGGTGGTAGACAATACCACTTTCATGAGTGACTTCAAGCCTCTGTCGGATGAAGAAATGGCTGCTGTCCGGAAGGCCCAGAAAGTCTTCAATGACTCGCCGGAAATTCCATGCACGGCATGTCACTACTGTACTCCCGGCTGCCCCAAGCAGATTCCTATTCCGGAAATCTTCTCCGCTGAAAACCTGCGGCTGACGACCGGGAGAATCGAAGAGGCGCGAGCCGCTTATGCGAGCGCTGTCGGCGCCGGGAGCGGCGCCGATAGCTGCATCACCTGCCATAAGTGCGAGAACATCTGTCCCCAGCACATCAAGGTCAGCGATCACATGAAGACCATCGCAGAAGCGATGAAATGAGGCTCTGGCGGGTGGTGCAAAAGAAGCTTGATTTTTACAAACGACATCCCTGCAGGAAGCCGACTGGAGCAAAAATAGCTTGATTTTTGCAAACGACATCCCTGCAGGAAGCCGACTGGAGCAAAAATAGCTTGATTTTTGCAAACGACATCCCAACTGTAAGCAAGTTGGTACAAAAGGCATTCGAATTCCGCAAATAGCATCCCTACCATAAAGAAGTGGAGGCAATCCATGTACAATCTTCTTTCAAAACTCGTTGTCTACCGGGAGGCGGGAGAGCACCCGATTCTGAAGAAGCTTTCCGACATCACCCGTCGTTTTGAAGCTTTTACGGACCAGGCCCCGGACGAGTCCTCTCTGAATGAAAATTTCTCCGGCGTCCGCAGCCGTGACAAAAAGGCCGAGCGGGAGGGCCTGATCAGCGATATCCACGAGGTCGTCCATGAACTTCTGGACCTGGCCACGGACTGCGGCTTTGACGGCAACCTTTGGCACAATTATATTGCCTATCTCATTGCCATGACGGAGACGCCGTTTACCCTGGTTTCCGAGAAGGTCGGGGCTGTCGGCGGCTCTGTGAACGAGTTTGCCAAGGCGGATCTCGCCATCCTGAAGCAGCTCTTCGACTATGACTTTTCTCCGATAGAAAAAGAGCTTGATATAGATACCTTCTCCGTCATTGAGAACTATCAGGCAGTGGAGAAGGCGGAGCGGATTTACAACAAGAATGTAAGCGATAAGGTCCGGGAACTATCCGAAGCCATGGAAAAGGCCGCAGACATTGATGAGCTCTACGCCGCAGTGACTACCTTTTACAAGAATTACGGGGTGGGGAAGTTCGGTCTGAACCAGGCCTTCAGGATTGATGACGACCTGGCGGACATCCTTTCCGGCCGCCTGGACAGGACCGGGAAGATTGATTCCAGCGATTTTCTGATTCCCATTACGACCAGGGGACATGAGACTCTCGATGACCTTGTGGGCTATGAGGAGCAGAAGAGGGAACTCATTGAAAATACCGAAGCCTTCGTCCATGGCAAAGCGGCCAACAATGTCCTTCTCTACGGCGATGCCGGTACCGGCAAGTCCACTTCTATTAAGGCTATCCTGAACCAGTACTATCCGGAAGGCCTGCGGATGATTGAGGTCTATAAGCACGAGTTCAAGTACTTAAACCGTATCATCAGTGAGATCAAGAACCGCAACTACCGCTTCATAATCTATATGGATGACCTCTCTTTCGAAGAGTTTGAAATCGAGTACAAGTACTTAAAGGCTGTCATCGAGGGCGGCCTCGAGCCCAAGCCGGACAATGTGGTAATCTACGCGACGAGTAACCGCCGCCACCTCATCCGGGAGACCTGGTCTGACCGGAACGATGCCTCCGCTGATGACCTTCACAGGAACGACACGGTGCAGGAGAAGTTGTCTCTGTCCGCCCGCTTCGGCGTGACCATCGGCTTCTTCAAACCGGCACCCAAGGAGTTCAAGGAAATCGTCCTGACCCTGGCCCACAGGCATCCGGAAATCACCCTCACGGACGACGAAATCCTTTCCCAGGCCAATGTCTGGGAGATGAGCCACGGCGGTATTTCCGGCCGCACGGCTGCCCAATTCATTACGTACCTCTGTGATAGAACATGATTTATAAACGTAAATTTATAAAGACATTTCACATTGGCATATTTACTGTGACAATTGTCGTAAAACGCAACTATCGCCACTCTGCCAAGTGACGATAGTTCAAAGTAACTATTAAACTGTGCTAGAGATCTACCGCTTGCCGCAGTGCTCTCTTCTTATGCCAAATTATAGAGGGGCATTTTCGATTTGTCAACGGAAAACGCGCTTTCCTGAGCAGCGGATTTGAACTCATCCATATAGCCCGCCCCGTATTCGGGTTTTTAACACTTAGCACATCCTAACACATCTCAAAAGCCGCTGTACGGCTTTATTTTTTTGTCAAATCCATATTTTATATTTGCACGATACTGTTCGATACTGTATAATTACCATCTATAAGCGACATCTTGAAAGG
>JAZASQ010000127.1:0-5138 GCA_036343235.1 Lachnospiraceae bacterium | reverse complement strand
TATGAGAATAATGAAAACGGGTTTGACTACTATCCCCTGGGCGATGACGGCTTTCCTGTCATCCTGGAGGAACTGAAAAAAGCGGAAAAGTTCATCTTCCTCGAGTACTTCATCATCGCCCGCGGACAGATGTGGGACCAGATGCATGAAATTCTGAAAGAAAAGGCTGCGGAGGGCCTCGACGTCCGCGTCCTGTATGACGACATGGGTTCTTTTTCCACCCTCCCCATGTCCTACGCGAAAACCCTGAAAGAAGAAGGCATCCGCTGCATCCCCTTCAACCGCATCTCCCCGGTCCTCGGCGCCATCATGAACCACCGCGACCATCGCAAGATCCTCGTCATCGACGGAAGAGTCGCCTTTTCCGGCGGCATCAACCTCGCTGACGAATACATCAATGCGATCGTCCGTTTCGGACATTGGAAGGATAATGTAATCCGCATCCGCGGGGCAGCCGTCTGGTCTTACACGGTCACCTTTCTCACGAACTGGCAGGCGCTTTCAACGGAAGAGGAAGACTTCACGAAATTCAAGGCACTTCCGGGAAAGGCTGCTTCTCCTGCTGCCCTGAATACAAAAAATGCTTCCGGAGAAAGTCCGGAAGCTCCTGTCCTCTCAAAGCGCGACGGCTACATCATTCCCTATTGCGACACGCCCCTCGACGACGACCACGTCGGCCAGGATGTCTACATGAACATTCTGAACGAGGCCAAGGACTACTGCTACATCATGACCCCCTACCTCATCCTGGACAATGAATTCGTAAATGCATTAGGGCTCGCTGCCGCTCGCGGCGTCGACGTCCGCATCATCACCCCCGGCATCCCGGACAAAAAGACCGTCTTCGGCGTCACGCGGTCCTTCTATGAGATTCTCACAAAAAAGGGCGTCCGCATCTACGAATACACCCCGGGCTTCGTCCATGCTAAAGTCTTCGTCTCAGACGACCGGGTCGCAACCGTCGGCACCATCAATCTCGACTACCGGTCCCTCTACCTCCACTTCGAGAACGGCACCTGCCTCATCGGTTCAAAGAAAGTCCTCGACGTGAAACGGGACGTCGTTGAGACACTGGAAAAATCCCGGGAAATCCCGGCAGACAAGGCGAAGTTCGGCTTCTTCTTCAACGTGAAATACGGCCTGATCCGGATCTTTGCAGGGCAGCTGTAAAACTTCATCCCCCTACTCTGTGCAGCGGCCGTATTCATGCTTCATTTCCCCACCGCCGAGAGCAGCATAGCCATCTCATCCGACGAATCCACCATGTCCCGCTTGAACCAGACCTCTATGAAGCCGTAGACCAGGTACATGGCATAAGCGCCGGTGTAGGCTTCGGCAGGCGTACCATCGAGCTTCAGCTGCCAGGCTTCTTCAATGACGTCCTTTAAAAGGCCGGTCAGGCCCCGCCGGTTCAGGACTGTGTAAACCTTCCGCTCGTCTTCAAAGTGGCGGAAGACGTAGCGGAATTTCTCATTGAAAGGAATATCTTCCGTGACAATGGCCTGCGTCCATTCCCGATTGTCCTCCATCAGGAACTGCCGTACGATGTCCGTCATATCCGTGTAATTCCGGTAGAAGGTCACGCGGCCGACGCCGGCCTCCTCACAGAGTTCGCTTACCGTGATATCTCCAAGTTCCTTTTTCTTCAAAAGTGTAAGCAGTGCTTTCGTCAGCTGCTGCCGGCTGTAGAGATTCCGTTTCTCATTGCTCAGAGCTGAAACAGATTTCGCTTTTTGTTTCATTTTTCGCTTCCCTCTTGTTTTCTTTCCTGCGGGATGATACATTCTTTGTGCTGAAACAAATGTTGCACCTATATATTATTCATAAATAATATAAAACGCAAGAGGGAAACATCAGAAAGAGAAGCAAATGAAAAAAGTCCTGAAGATCATCGGAATCATCGTCCTCATCCTCGTCGTTCTCATAGCTGCCCTGGTCTTTTTCATCGGGAAGATGGCTGCAGACAAGGCAGAGCATTATTACAAGTACTCGAATGCGACCGGGGAGATAGAGAAAAAGTATACGGAAATGGGCTCTCTTGAAGTCACGAGCAGAGAATACCCGTCCGATGACGAGACCATCAAAAAGTTCGTCATCTGGTATCCGAAGGAACTCGAAAGCGGAAGCGGCAAATACCCCGTCGTCCTCTGGGCGAACGGCACGGGCAGCAATTCCGGAACATATACCGCTTTCTTCAGGCACCTGGCATCCCACGGCTTCATCGTGGTCGGAAATGACGACCCGAACACGCGGACAGGCGCTTCTCTGAATGCCGGCATCGACCTCCTGCTTTCAGAGAATGAGAATAATGAAAGCCCTCTCTGCGGAAAGATTGACCTTGAAAATATCGGTATCGGCGGCCACTCCCAGGGCGGCCCGGCCGTTTTCAATATGGCAACTGCCCAGCCCCATGCGGACATGATCAAGGCCGTCTATGCCGTCAGCGCCACATCGACCTATCACACAGCCATTTTCAAAGACGGCTGGGAGTATGATATTTCAAAGGTCTCTGTTCCGACATTTATGACTGCAGGAACAGGCACGTGGGACGCCGGCACCGCCACGACGAAAGACCAGGTCAATGACGACGAAAAGGGCATCGCCCAGGGGATCTGCCCCCTTTGGAGTCTTGAGGAGAATTTCAACGCCCTTCCGGACACTGTCGACAAGGTCTATGCCAGGAAGAAAAATGTCGACCACGGGGATTCCTACACCCAGTGGGACGGCTACATGACCGCCTGGTTTTCCTACTATCTCAAAAACGATGAGGAGGCCGGCAAGGCCTTCTACGGAGATGCGCCGGAGTTGGCCGAAAATGCAAACTATCAGGATGTAAAAATCAGGGAAGCCAAACAATAAATAATCATAGCATGAGGCCGAAGAAACGAGAATTCGGGGCTATCCTCTTTCTATCTGCTGTTTATCGTGACAGAAACAATCTCCGGCATATTGAAAAACCGGACAGGAATAATGCTCTCACCAAGTCCCCTGCTTACGATCATCTCTGTACCGCCGTTTGACGACAGGTACGTGCCGCTCGTATATTTCGGAAAGAATCCCTGATTGGGAGCAAAGAGGCCCACTCTCCCCACCGGCAGGCGGACCTGGCCTCCGTGCGCATGCCCGGACAGGACCAGGTCAACCGGATACTCCGCATACACATCCAGAAGCTCCGGCCGGTGGGAAAGCACCAGCGTGAAATTATCCTTATCAAGTCCCTTCAGAACTATGTCCAGCTCCGCTTCGATCCTGCTTTTATTATCATTATACTGGGAAAGAACGGGATCCTTATATAGGATGGACGGATCCTGCAGGCCGCAGATATTGAAGGTCACGCCTGCCTTCTGAAACGTTTCCGCTTTCACGTTGAGAAGCTTTACGCCGGCCTCTTCCACGGCCACCTTGAAAACATTCTTCTCCGGATCATCCAGAAGGATCATCTCATGATTGCCGTATATATAATAAGTTGGCGCAATCTGCGCAAGTTCTCCGCAAAGCTCCACGGTCCGTCTCATGTCCGTCCCGGAAGAATACCTCGGCGCATCCACGAGGTCGCCCGTGAGCGCAATCAGATCCGGCTTTTCTCTCTTTACTTTGGACAGGATTGCATCCCGCTGAAAATCACTCCGCACAATGTGAATATCCGAAAGCTGAACGACGTTCAGGCCGGAAAAATCCTCCGGCAGTTTTTCACTCGTGACTTCATACCGGGATGTCGTAATCAGAAAGTGATCCCCAGCCATGATCAGAAGGATCCATACGAACAGGAGAAGAGGGACGCCAATCCGGAACTTCCTGTGCTTCGTCTTATGCCGGAAGATCTGCATGCCCAGAAGAGAACCGAAAGCACCGCCTGCTGCCGCCGCGGAAAGAAGAACCCTTTCCGGAATGCGCCATGCATGTACCTTTGCCAGATGCTTATCCCTTCCCATCAGGAGAAAACCCAGGACATTTATGAGAAGAATATACCAGCCGAATATCTTATAAAACATTCCCTACTCCGATACACCCTCGATAACGGCCACGTCGGCCAGGTC
Organism: Lachnospiraceae bacterium; assembly: GCA_036343235.1. GTDB lineage: Bacteria > Bacillota > Clostridia > Lachnospirales > Lachnospiraceae > RUG306. The sequence continues at coordinate 1,101 of JAZASQ010000127.1, read as the reverse complement.
TTCTTCAACGTAAAATGCGCAAAATACCGAGCCTGTTCATTCCGCATTCAGCATCGCTGAATATTCCTGCAAAAATCTCCCGAATTCCGGAAGCGTGAAAAATACCTTTCCGTAAGTTTCTCCATCGATCAGTCCTTTGCGAATCAACCGCATTCGATAAGGATTGTACTTATTGGCCTCCCAGCCGAGTTTCGCCCGGATTTCCTTGTTCTGATTCTGCTCGGACTCTGCAATGGCCAGTGCCAGTTCCCGGTCGTTCACCGACAACCCTGAAAAAATCTTGATATAAGAATATTCACACAGATACCGATAAGAGTCCTCCAAAGCCCCCTGAAAATCCCCCTGCTTTTCCCACGTGAAATACCCCAGCACCTGAAAGGCAAAAGAATATCCTTTTGTCCACGCAGCCATGGCAACCGCATCTTCTCTCGTACCATGAAAAACCTGCTGGTAGCTGTCCGCGATACTGAACCGGCTTAAAGGATTCATCACAATCCTTGTCGCCCTGTACAGAAATGTCAGATTCGGAGTATTCTGCAGGCTTTCAATATTCTCATATAACCCTGTCATCAAGAGGTAAACCGGCAGCTTCTGCCGTACAAGGATCTGAAAGGAACTGCAAAACGCCTTTACATGGTCATTTGATACCACCTCATCCACACAGATCAGAATTTTCTTCCCCTTTTTCTTCAAACTCTCCAGCATTCGCGAAAGAGCCGTTTCTATATCGGAAATCGGAACCGCTCCGGAGACAGAAAATCCTATTCCAAATGCAGAAAGATTTATACTGGCGGATTTGAAAATTTTTGCCAGAGAATTGACGCTGGAAAGCTTCGCCGCCAGGCTCTGCAGCATATCCTGTTCTGTACTTAGTTCCACGCAGATCCAATCCTTCTGACCTGCAAAATAATCGGATACGGCTGACATAAAGACTGTTTTGCCGGATCCCCGGATCCCCGTAATCATAAAGGCCTGCTGCGACGGCTCTTCCTGAGTAAATGTCTCAATGATTGCAGATTCATCATCTCTGCGTCCTATGCTTTGTCCGGGTGCCTTGCCAAATACGAGAGAAAACGGATTGCTTCCTGAAAGACCTGACAT
>JAZASQ010000126.1:0-5236 GCA_036343235.1 Lachnospiraceae bacterium | reverse complement strand
CAGCCGGCAGGCGACTTGGCGGACTTTTGTCCTTCCGTGGCCTGTAGGTCCAAGGCTTGTTGGCCGGGTGTTGGACTTTTGTTGCGAAACAAGCTATATGCCCACGGGCGGTCGGTGCCTTGGCGGACTTTTGTCCTGCCGTGGCCTATAGGTCCAAGGCTTGTTGGCTGGGTGTTGGACTTTTGCAGCAGAACAAGCTATATACCCACGGGCGACAGGTGCCTTGGCGGACTTTTGCAGCAGCCCCCCACCAACCAGTCCAAAACGCTGAAGACCCTGCGGAGTTTCCCAAAAGTCGTCACGAAAGCGCCGTGTGCGTTGAAAATGACAGCCCGTTGCGGTAAAATTAACAAATCATATGGAAGAAAACAGACTATTTTTATGAAGACTGACGGAATTATACTGGATATAGACGGAACCCTCTGGAATTCGACAGATATTGTGGCCGGCGCCTGGAATGAGGCCTTTCGAAGCCACGGGGTGACGGATACAAGTGTGACCGGAGCGGACCTCCGGGGCCTCTTCGGGAAGACCATGGATGCGATTGCAGCAGCCATCTTTCCGGACATGGCAGAAGAAAAAAGGCTTTCCATCATGGATACCTGTACGGAGATGGAGGAAGCTGCCCTGGCAAGGGATTCCTGTCATATCTTCTATCCGGGGGTTGTAGAAAGTATCCGAAAGCTTGCGGATTCCGGAAAGAAGCTTTTCATCGTCAGCAACTGTCAGAAGGGCTATATAGAGCTTGTGATGGAAAAGGGCGGATTTTCAGCCTGCATCACGGATCACCTCTGTTTCGGAGATACAGGTCAGGGGAAGGCTGCGAATATGCGGACCGTCGTTCTGCGGAACCATCTCGAAAGCCCTGTCTATGTGGGCGACACGGAAGGCGACAGGGAGGCGTCGGAGGAAGCCGGCGTCCCTTTCGTTTTTGCTTCCTACGGATTCGGAAGTGTCACGGGCTGTGCGGCAGAAATTCAGGCCTTTTCGAATCTTTTAGATATATTTGCAGGCTGAAATAGCGGAATTGTTCCGGTTCCGGCATGACCTGGGCACGGCAAGCCTGTCGACTGCAGACCGAGACGGCGGGCAGCAGCGACAAGGCAATTGGGCTTATGCTGCAAGACGGACAATGTGGGCCGACTGACGGGGTTTATATTAGTATCATCATCTCATTGGGGGAGCGGGAGCAATGAAAACACTTCAGGTCAAAGATTTGATTCCGGGGATGGTCATCGGGGCCGACGTATACGACAGCAGCGGCAACCTCCTTTTTCGGACGGGGACGACAGTCAACGAAGCGGCCATTACGACCCTGCGGTCCTACTATATCTACAATGTCTTCGTCGAAGATTCCAGCATTCCGGCGACAGCAGAGATTCAGGAGTCCACGCGGTCCGAGCAGGTCAAGAACAGCAAAGAATTCCGGGAGTTCAAGGCCCGGTTCGAAGATGTTGTCAGCAATGTTCAGGTTCAGATCAATGACATTGTTGCTCGAAACGTAAATACGCTGGATACGGAGGCCCTTCTGAGCCAGCCCATGAGCCTCTTCCAGGGCCGGTCGCCTCAGTCTGTCTTTGACATGCTGCACAATCTGAGGAGCTACGACGATACAACATATGTGCACTGCATAAACGTTTCCCTGATCTCCGGCATTCTCGCCCGCTGGGCCGGCTACCCCGAAGAGGATATCGAAACTGCCATACTGGCCGGCGTACTGCACGACATAGGCAAGCTGGTCATTCCGGAGGCCATCATCAAGAAGCCCGGCCGCCTGACCCGGGAGGAATACGAAATCATCAAGAATCATACCATCGAGGGCTTCAAAATTCTGGATTCGTATGACGTCAATGAAAATATGAAGTATGCCGCCCTCATGCATCACGAACGCTGCGACGGCAAAGGTTATCCTTTCCAGCTGCAGGATTATCAGATCAACCGCTTCGCCAAGATTGTCTCCATTGCCGATGTCTATGATGCCATGACGAGCGCCCGCTGCTACCGCGGCCCCATCTGCCCCTTCGAAGTCATCGACATCATGATGGACGAGGGCCTTGAGCGGTATGATGCGAAGCTCATTCTGACCTTCCTTGAACACATGGGAAACACCTACCTCAACAACCGGGTGAAGCTTTCCGACGAATCCGAAGGAGAAATCATTTTTGTTGACAGCAAGTATCCTTCGAGACCCATGATCAAATTCGACAACGGGAAACTGCTTTCCCTGAAAAATACGGATCTCCGAATCAAAGAGATTCTCTGATTTTCATGACTAATGTAAACCGCCATGTTCGGATGCACCTTGCCGGAAACCTTCCCGGTGTCAGGCAAACCGTGCAAACGGAGGCGGCGGGGCTTATATATTTCCCTTTCCGCCGACGGGTTTGCCAATATTACTGAAATTTTACACAGGCAGGTAATGCTTTATCGCAGTGAATCGGGTATAGTAGTTGGAAATGATGGATTTTCCGCGCAGCCGTGTTTTGTGTTCTTTTGATTGCGGTGCCGGTAATGGCTTTTGAAACGCGATAAGTTTGTGTGATGCAATTCACCGGGAGGAAAAGCGAATGGCAGACGAAACCACAGCAATGCAGAAAACAGAAGAAAATGTGACCGCAGCACCGACAGCGGTGAAGGAGCCTGAGATGTCGGAGCTTGACCGCATCTTCATGGAGGCGGGGCAGAATCTTCCCGCCGCAAAGGCCGCGGAGACGCCCCTTCCCGCGGAGACGCAGCTTTCCGAAGAGGAAAAGAAGAAAGTGGATGAGATTGCCGCTTCCATTGACCTCTCGGATTCCTCCGCAGTCATGGCCTATGGGGCCAGCACCCAGAAACAGATGGCGGACTTCTCCGAGCGGACCCTCGATTCCGTCCGCACGAAGGATATGGGCGAAGTCGGCGATATGATCACCGGCCTTGTTGGCGAGCTCAAGAACTTCCAGATTGACGAGAATGAGCACGGCATCATGAAGCTCTTCAAGAAGTCCGCCAACAATATCAACACCCTCAAAGCCAAGTACAACAAGGTAGAGGGCAATGTAAAAGTTATCTCTGACGAGCTGCAGAAGCGGCAGGTCGTTCTGATGAAGGATATCGACATCCTGGACAAGCTCTACGCCCTGAATCTCAAGTATTTCAAGGAGCTTTCCGTATACATCATCGCCGGGAAGAAAAAGCTGGAAGAGGTCCGGACCGGAGAACTGGCCGAGGCCCAGAAGAAGGCTGAGGCAACAGGGGCCCAGGAGGACGTCCAGTGCGCCAAGGACCTGGCTGCCCAGTGCGACCGCTTTGAAAAGAAGCTCTACGATCTGGAACTGACGAAGACGATAGCCCTTCAGACCGGTCCCCAGATCCGCATGGTCCAGTCTTCCGATACGGCCATGGCCGAGAAAATCCAGTCCACGATTCTCAATACCATTCCCCTCTGGAAGAACCAGATGGTCATCGCCATCGGCATCGAGCATGCCGGCCAGGCCGCCAAGGCCGAGCGGCAGGTCAATGATATGACGAATGAGCTCCTGAAGAAGAATGCCGCCAACCTCAAGACCGCCACAATAGAGACCGCCAAGGAATCCGAGCGAGGCATTGTCGATATTGAAACGCTCAAGAATACGAATGAGCAGCTGATCTCCACCATGGATGAAATCCTGCGCATTCAGACTGAAGGCAAGGAAAAACGCAAGGCTGCCGAGGCCGAGCTGGTCCAGATTGAGGGCGAGCTCAAGAGCAAGATGCTCGAAGCCGCGAAGATGTAAGAGTCCGCGAAGCGGAATTTGTCAGCCGGCCCGGCCGCACGCGCTGCGTGCGGCCGGGCCGGCTTTTTTGCTTTTCTCCAACGGTTTCGGGCGATCCTGGGCCTTTTTATCATGCTCAGAACAAATGTCCGCCACCCAGCCAACAAGCCTTTGGCCTATAGGCCGCGGCAGAACAAAAGTCCGCCGCCCTCACTTCTCCTCCGAAAGAAAATACTGGCGGATGACAGCCTCAATTCGATAGGGCTCCAGCGGATGATCATGACTTTCATAAGTCAAAATCAGATTCTCGTCCGGAATATAGCCGAGCTGAGCATATGTATACAATTTCTGCCCGACGCTTGCCGCATATGATGGATTATCTACCATACCGAAGTGTTCCCAGATGTACTGTTTCCCTGTCACCGGGCTGAGAATTGTAAAGTCCGGATATATGGGGCCCGTGGACGTATCCATCTGGCATTCGTAGCGAAACGGTATGCTGTATTTTTCGAGCATGGTAGCAATCATGGCCTCTGACTTTGAACGAAGAAGAAGTCCCGATTTCGTATGAAATTTAAGATGCTCCGGATGAGATGGATTTTTGTTATATTCTGCTTTCGCCCAGGCAGCTGCCGACGTATTTTCCTGCCCTAACAAATCACAGAATCCGGGTTTTCCCATCAACTGTTTCATATGGGTAGTTTTTCCCCGAAAGCTGTTCAGATACCGCTGGCAGCCTGTAATCTCAGCCCGCACTTCTGCCAGTCTGGCCTTGTTCCACGCGGATTTAGCCAGAGAAACTGCCTGGTCACGCTCTGACTTTGGCAGGTATGTTTTCTTCCCGTCTTCCTTAACAAACCATTTTGAATACTGTCCGTTGGAAGAAATCTCCAGCCGCCGGCCGTCATTCGTATCCTTTGCAAGTGCGCGGGACAACGCCCTTTCTTCTTTTTTCAGCTGCTGCAGATCTCTTTTGATTTCCATGATTCTAGCCATGTGGACCTCCTTATGATGTGAATAGATAGATGTGACGTTGCGAGATGACACAGATTTGCGGTTGATGAATTTACCTGAAAGGTGAAACAAATTTGAGGTTGACGGATTTACTTGAAAGATGAAACAAATTTGAGGTTGACGGATTCACTTGAAAGATGAAAGTTTGAGAAGAAATGAATTGTCAGGTTGCAGAAAGAAGAAGGGGTGGAAGCAAACCAATGCGGCAAATGATGTAGAAAATGCGGAACTGAAGAAGCAGTGAAGCATGAATGTTTTTGCTGTAATGAATTTGTAACTATTATAGCACGGCTGAAAGCAGAAGTGTATTAAACTTTTATAAACTTTTCACGCGGCGGGACAAAAGTCTAAAATGTACCCCATAGTGTGGACACGCTAAAAAGTTTGAACCCTGTTTTTTAGACAGCCTAGAAAGTTGGTACCCATGATGATGGACACGATAAAAGTTAGATATCCCTAAAATTGGACAGCCACAAAAGTTGATCCCT
>JAZASQ010000125.1:0-5280 GCA_036343235.1 Lachnospiraceae bacterium | reverse complement strand
TCTTTTCGTTGTCGATGACAGCATCGGCCAGGGCCTCAAGGGAGTCATTTCTGTGCTCATAGTAGAAGTCCAGTACCCACTCGTCGTCCTTGATGTCGTAAGCATCGCCGTTTTCACGGACAGCATGCAGACATGCGTCCCCCTTCTCCGTACCGTTATGATAGAAGCAGATATAAGCTGCGAAGGAGAAGGCCAGGCAGGGAGCGATGGCCCCGTTCTTCCGCTTTGAATATTCAAGCAGGGACGGCATGCAGCGGGCCTTCCATTTCGAGGTGGAGTTCAGGGAGATGGACAGGAGCTGGTGGTCTACGAAGGGGTTCGAGAAACGCTCGGTTACATCGGCAGCGAACTGGTTCAGGTCGTCCTTCGGAAGGTCGAGGGTCGGGATGACTTCATTATAGAGGGTCGCATTCATGAAACCGTGAATGGTCTCATCCTTCATGCAGTCCCTTACGATATTTTGTCCGGTCAGATAGGCTGCCATGATGAAGGAAGTATGGGCGCCGTTTAAGATACGGACTTTCCGCTGTTTGTAAGGTCTTACATCGGGAACCGTGATGATGGGAAGCTTGGCTGCGTCAACAGGGAACTCCTTCTTGATGGAGTCAGGACCTTCAATAACCCAGAAGCCGAATACTTCGCCCACATCGAGAAGGTTGTCATGATAGCCGAGTTCTTCGCAGATCTTGTCCGCTTCCGTTCTGGGGTAGCCGGGAACAATGCGGTCTACGAGCGTGGAGCAGAAGATATTCTGGGTCTTGACCCATTCTTTGAAATCATCGCCGAGTTCCCACTGGTCGATGTACTTGTTTACAATCTTCTCGAGCTCCTTGCCGTTATTATCAATGAGCTCGCAGGAGAGGATGATGAAGCCGGGAAGGCCCTTCTTAAAACGGCGGTAGAGGAAAGCCGTGAGCTTTGCAGGGAAAGAAGCAGGCGGAGCGTCGTCCTTCTTGCAGTCGGGGGCATAGGCAATGCCGGCTTCGGTCGTATTAGAAACGATGAAACGGAGCTCGGGATTGTCCGCGCAGGCCATGAGGCTCTCAAAGTCTTCGTAAGGATTGAGACAGCGGGAGATGCAGGAGATGACCCGTTTTTTGTTGACAGCCTGGGCATTCTCCGAACCGCGGAGGAAGAGGGTGTAGAGGCCTTCCTGGTCATTGATCATCTTCGCAAGGCCCTGGGCGATGGGCTGGGTCACAACGACTTTGCCGTTGAAGCCGGCCTTTTCATTCAAAAGGTCGATGAAGTAATCGACGAATGCGCGGAGAAAGTTTCCTTCGCCGAACTGCAGAACCTTTTCAGGGGCGTCCTTCAGAAGGTATCCGTCATAGCCCTGCGCTTCAAGTGTCTTGTAGCTTAAGTTTTCCATGATGAACTTCTTTCTTTATTTGATATTGAAATAACGGGCCGCATTCTCATAGGAGATACCTTTGACAATCTTTGCAAGGACTGCGTCGTCATCAGGGTATTCGCCGTTTTCAACGAACTCGCCGATGAGATTGCACATGATGCGGCGGAAGTAGTCGTGACGGGTATAGGAGAGGAAACTCCGGGAATCCGTCAGCATGCCGATGAAGTTGCCGAGGAGACCGAGGTTTCCAAGGGAGCGCATCTGCTGCTCCATGCCGTCCCTTGTATCCAGGAACCACCAGGCGGCTCCGGTCTGAATCTTCCCGGGAACTTCTTCGCCCTGGAAGGCACCGGAAATCGTCGTAATGACATTGAAGTCGGAGGCATCAAGGGAGAAAATCACGGTTTTCGGCAGCTCGTTTGTGTAGTCGAGCTCGGAAAGAAGGGCAGCCAGCTCATCTCCGCAGTTGGACTTTGCTACTACGTCGAAGCCGGTATCGGGGCCTTCCTTTTCAAACATCCGGGCATTGACATTTCTCGTGCAGGAATAATGAATTTCCATGACAATGTCGTTTTTCTTGTATGCCCGGGCAATATGAAGAAGTAGGTATGTCTGGTAGGCGTCGTTTTCTTCCTTTGTAAGCGTTTCACCGGCCATTGCCTTTTTGAAAGCGGCGTTGACGAAGGCGGAATTCTTCTTTTCGAAAGGTACATAGTCGAGACCGTGGTCAGAGGCCCGGCAGCCGTGCTTTTTGAAGAATTCGATGCGGCTGTCAAGAGCGGCGCAGACGTCATCTGCCGAATCCAGTGAGGACTTTCCGACAGCTTCTGCCAGCTTTTCAATATACTCTTTGAAACCGGGCTTTGAGATATTGATGGCCTTGTCGGGACGGAAGGAAGGGCAGACCATGAAGTGAATGGAATCATCTGCCGCAATCTTCTCATGCCATTCGAGGCTGTCTGTAGGGTCATCGGTCGTACCGATATACTTCACATTGGAAGACTCAATGATGCCACGGACGGTAAGCTTTTCGTCATTCTGCAGCATCAGCTTTGTTTTCTCATAGATAGCATCCGCAGTCTCAGGTGTCAGGGGTGTTTCAATGCCGAAATATTTTTTCAGTTCCAGGTGACACCAGTGATACATGGGGTTTCCTATGGCCATCTGCAGAGCACCGGCGAAGGCCCGGAATTTTTCCTTCGGATCAGCGTCTCCGGTAATGAGGTTTTCCGGCACGCCGTTTGAGCGCATGACCCGCCACTTATAGTGGTCACCGAAGTAAGTCCCGTCGGGTTTTTTTCCCCCAAGCCAAACCTCCGTGATGTCGTTGTAGCGGCGGTTCTCGTAGATTTCCTTCGGAGAGATGTGGCAGTGATAGTCAATCAGAGGCATCTTTTCGGCGTAGTCGTGGAAGAGGTGTTTTGCGGTTTCGGACTGCAGCATGAAGTCTGCATCCATGAATTTCTTCATTGATAGTCCCCTTTGAAATAAGCAGTTTGATTGAGATCTTCAAAAATGTAAGCGCTTACATTTTTGACTGAATTAATAATATGCTTCTGTTATTCTCTTGTCAATAACGGAAATTTCAACAAGCAGAATATGGCCTATAGTTCAGAAACGGCTTAAAACCGGGCTTTGTGGTGCCAAGGCATTTTACAGTACCTGAAAATGAACTTTGGTGAGAGTGGTAAGGTGTGTTATATTGGTCCACATGAAAAAACTTATTTCTTATTTCAAACCTCACATGAAGCTTTTTGTCATTGATATGGTCTGCGCCGTATTGGCGGCAGCCATTGAACTGGCCTTTCCGGCGATTTCCCGCTATGCCATGTATGAGCTTCTGCCGGGGAAGGCATTTCGGACCTTTTTCGTCATTATGGGGATTATCCTCATATTTTATGTACTTCGGGCTTTCTGCTACTATGTCATGACCTACCTGGGTCATACTTTCGGAATCCGGGTGGAGACAGACATAAGGACGGACCTCTTCAAACATATTCAGACTCTGGACTTCGACTTTTTCGACCGAATGCGGACCGGAAACCTCATGTCCCGCCTGACCAGCGACCTCTTTGAAATCACGGAACTTTCCCATCACGGGCCGGAGGATCTTCTGATTTCCATACTCACAATTGCCGGGGCCCTTTTCATGATGTTCCGGATTGAGTGGCGTCTAGCCCTGGTTGTGGCCCTGCTGATTCCGCTATTCGTGGCTGTCGTCATGGCAGAGAGGCGAAACATGGGCCGGACATCGACGGAGGTCAAAAAGAAAACTGCTGTCATCAGTTCAGATATTGAGTCATCCATTTCCGGCATCCGGACTTCCAAAGCCTTTGCCAATGAGGAAGTGGACCTCGAACGATTTCTTCATGCCAACGGCCTTTACCGGGAATCAAAGAAGGATTTCTATAAAGCCATGGGCCGTTTCAATGCTTCGATGGAATTTTTCATGGGTATCATGCCGGCAGCCATCATCACGGCCGGCGGAGCCCTGATCATGCAGGAAGAACTGAACTACATCGACCTTATCACATTCACCCTCTATGTGAATTCCTTCATTCAGCCGATCAGGAAGCTTGCAAATTTTGCAGAGCAGTTTGCCAACGGAATGGCCGGCTTCCGGCGCTTTGAGGAAATCATGACAATAGAGCCTTCCGTGAAAGAGGCTTCCTCTGCAAAGCCCCTGGTCGTATCCGCCGGGGAGGTCTTAATCAGTGATGTGTCTTTCTCGTATGGTTCCGGTAGGGGAATGGGCAGTGGTAGCGGAGAGGGCACAGAACAGGCTGCTGCTGCGAAGAATTCAGCAGAGGCACAGTCTGCGGACACCGTGGACAATGCGGCTTCCCGTGAAGTGCTGACAGATATTTCGATTCATGCTGCCCCGGGAGAAACCATTGCTGTTGTCGGCCAGTCCGGCGGTGGCAAGACCACCCTCTGCCAGTTGATTCCCCGTTTCTATGATGTGGACTCCGGCAGCATTGAGATCGACGGACAGGACGTACGTGATGTGATGAAGTTTTCTCTCCGTTCCCAGGTCGGCATGGTTCAGCAGGACGTGTTCATTTTTGCTGATACGATCCGGGAAAATATCCGCTACGGAAGGCCGGAAGCCACGGATGAAGAAGTGGCGACGGCGGCAAAACGGGCGGAGATTTACGAAGACATTCTTGCCATGCCGGACGGCTTTGATACCTATGTGGGAGAGCGGGGCACCCGGCTTTCGGGCGGGCAGAAGCAGAGAATTGCCATTGCGCGCATTTTCCTCAAGAACCCGAAGATCCTGATTCTGGATGAGGCCACGAGTGCCCTTGATACGATTACGGAAGAGAAGATTCAGAAGAGCTTTGACGAACTCATGAAGGGGCGGACGTCCTTCGTCATCGCCCACCGCCTGTCTACGGTCCGAAACGCCGACAGCATCGTGGTCATTGACAACGGAACTATTGCAGAGCAGGGAACACACGAAGAGCTCCTGAACCGGGATGGCGAATACGCCTCTCTCTACAATGCGCAGAAGCTCTTTGATACGAAAGCGGATATGGAAGAATGATCAGTTCAGGGGATGCCGTTTGTGATCAGAAGGCAGTCGTTTCCCTCTCAGCTACCTTGCAGGCGACGGATGTCTTCCGAGGAACACTTGTTGCACCGGACAGGACGGAAAAGAGCCGGGACAGGGTGTCCTGACAGTTCTTCTCTAGGCGGTTGTCTATGGAAGTGAGTTCCGGCGTGGATGCTACAGCCAGGGCGGAATTGTTGTAGCCTATGACGGAAAGGTCATCGGGAATTGAAATTCCTCGGTCCAGGGCATACTTGATCACGCCAACGGCCATGGCATCGTCTGTCGCCAGGCAGGCATCGATATTCGGCCGCATGGCTTTCATGAGTTCTCTTGTGAAAGTAATGTCGTTTTTCGTATGAATGATGAG
>JAZASQ010000124.1:0-5281 GCA_036343235.1 Lachnospiraceae bacterium | reverse complement strand
TTCACAATCGCGGTCATGTACTCGTAGAGGGATTTGTAGACAAACTCGGACTCCGTCTTTGTCGTGATATCCGCCTTGTTCAGATAGATGTCGATTTCGTCGAGGGCCAGGTGGTCCTTCACCCATTCGAGGCACTTGCCGGCCGTTTCCATTTCAGCAAAATAATTGTATAGCCCGTCCTGGCACCCCACGATGGCTGCGATCATGGTCGAGGTGTCGACAGTCTGCTTCGAGACAATTGTCGATACCCAGCCGGATGTGCCGGAATAGATATGGGTATCGCCCTCCTTCACACAGCCGGCTCCGACGCCGATAAGGGTCGCGTCCCCACCGCCGCCAAAGACCTTTGTCATGGGATTAAGGCCCAGCTGGTGGGCCGCCTCTTCCGTAAGATAGCCGGCAACGTCAGTGGTTTTGATTATTCCAGGAAGGTGGTCCCTTTTGACTCCGAACATGTCGACAACGGGCCAGGCCCAGTCGCGGGCCTTAGGGTCGTAGAGGAGGGTGGAGAAGGCCGAATCTTCGGTCATGACGCACTCTCCCGTGCAGCGGGCGATAATGGACTCCTTGATGTCCAGCCACTTGTACGCCCTCGCAAAAGGCTCGGGCTCGTTTTCCTGCACCCACTTATATTTCCACACAGGGTCTTTGACGGAGACCGGGGCGGCGCCTGTGTATCTGAGGCATTTCAGAAGCTTTAAGATATTGCCGCCTGCGATTTCGAGGCCGCCCCGCATATACTTATCAATCTGCTTCTTCCCGCGCTGATCCATGTAGGACATGGGGTTGCGTACAGGTCGGCAGTCTTTGTCCACCAGCACCAGGCCCTGCATCTGGGAGCAGAAGGATATGCCGGCGATTTCGGAAGGGTCTACGAGGGAGCGCTCGAGGACGTTCTGGGTTGTGATCTTCATGGCATTCCACCACTCGTCGAAGTGCTGCTCGACGCCGCCGTCGCCGACCTCGTAGAGGCCATAACCGAAGTTCGACGCCGCAGCCTGGCGGATGGTGGTTCCTATTTCAAACAGACAGGTCTTGATGCCTGTCGTTCCAACGTCGTAGGCAAGAATATAGGTCATGGTTTGCTCCTTTATTTCCGGCCGCGGGGGAATGGGCGCCGGATGCAACGGTGGTGGTCCATAGCGACTGGGCAGGACCGCCGATGGGCGCCGGATGCAACGGCGGTGGCGCATAGCGACTGGTCAGGACCGCTCATAGGCGCCGGATGCAACAGGGGTGGTCCATAGCGACTGGGCAGGACCGCCAATGGGCGCCGGATGCAACGGCGGTGGTCCATAGCGACTGGGCAGGACCGCCGATGGGCGCCGGATGCAACGGTAGTGGTCCATAGCGACTGGGCAGGACCGCCAATGGGCGCCGGATGTCACATGCGGACAAAAATAGCCCCTTGCTGCCCGCGGCCCTGCGGGAGAAGGAGCATGAATGCTTTTTGTGAGTCACCACTCTTAAAAAGCATTTTAGCGAATCTGTATAAATAGGGAAGACGGAATATTGCACAGAAATTTACCCCTTTAAACTGGTAAACTTTGCCAAATATTTACAAGATACAGGTAAAATGTCGGAAATCAGGCCCGACTGCCGCGAAAATGTATTGACAGAAGACCCGCCGCGGGGTACATTAAGGCTGATTGCGTGAGCAGCCACTCACAGGGAGATGGAATGCCGAAGAAGCTTACCGAAGAGCAGATGGCGGGCATCATAGATACCGGAATCCGGGAGTTTGCGGACAAAGGGTATGAGAACGCCAACACAAATGTGATTGCGAAGAAGGCCGGGGTCAGCGTCGGCTACCTTTTCAAGACCTACGGGGACAAGAGGGGCTTCTTCACGGCCTGTCTCGAAAAGAGCCTGCAGGCCCTGACGGACGCGATTTCTTCCTGCGACACGGCGGGAAAGAAGCCCGGGGAAAAGGCAAGAGCCCTGATCCGGACCACGATTGAATTTTCCAGAGCCCACGACGACTATATCCGCATGTATTATGAGGTGACGGTCCTCAGGGACCGGGACCTCACGAAGGAGATGGCGGACCGGATCGAGGGAATTTCGGCAAAGGCCTATGCGGCCATCATTGAAAAGGGGCAGCAGGAGGGCATCCTCCGGAAAGACCTGCCGGCGAAGAAAGCGGCCTACCTCTTCGACAATATCATGATGATGCTGCAGTTTTCCTTCGCGGGAGATTACTATAAGGAGCGCTACCGGGTATACACGGGACTCGAACCCGATGATCCGGCGGGAGATGAGGCCCTGATTGGGCAGGTCATGGACTTTCTCCGGGCGGCGCTGGGGGCAGAATCTGTGAAAAAAAGCAGAAAGAAAAGTAAATAGCAAAGCAACGAATCCCGCTTGAAATATGTCGAAGCAGCCACGAGGAATAGAGGCTTCCGTCATACGACAAAACGGGAGGCAATACAAGGCGTTTTACATTAGTCATGAGAATAATGAGAAAGTGAGGAAAACAAATGGCCTACGACGGATACGCGATTGACAGGGACAATTATCTGGACGCGGACGAGGTGACGCGGCAGCTGGACGAGCTCATTAAGAAGCCGATTTACGGGGTGCGGTCCGATGCGGTGCAGGACTACGTCGACAACTATTTCGAGAAGAAGTGTCAGAAGTCCAAGGCGATGATCACGGAGGCAAAGAAAGTCATCCCCGGCGGTGTGCAGCACAATCTGGCTTTTAATTATCCCTTCCCGATTGTGATCGACAAGGCCGAGGGGGCCAAACTCTACGACGCAGACGGAAACTGGTACTACGACCTCCTGCAGGCCGGCGGGCCCACGGTTCTGGGCTCGAACGATCCTGTCGTACGGGACGCGGTCATCGACCTTTTAAATACCTGCGGGCCTTCGACGGGCCTCTTTTCCGAGTGGGAATATAAGCTCGCCAAGAAGATTTCCGACTGCTTCCCCTCCGTCGAGATGTTCCGCATGCTGGGGTCCGGCACGGAGGCCTGCATGGTGGGCGCCCGGATTGCCCGCCTCAAGACCGGGCACAAGAATATTCTGAAGATGGGCGGGGCTTACCATGGCTGGTCCGACCAGCTGGCCTACGGCATCCGGGTGCCCGGTACAAAAGGAATAATGTCGAAGGGCGTTCCCAACTTCGTCTTCAAGCATACGGACGAGTTCTTTCCCAATGATCTCGAGGACCTGGAGCGGAAGCTGAAGAAGCACCAGATGGATGGGGGCACGGCGGCCGTCTATATAGAGCCCGTCGGACCCGAGTCCGGCACCCGGCCCGTTTCCAAGGAATTCATCCAGGGCTGCGAGCGCCTGGCTCATAAGTACGGGGCCCTTCTCGTCTTTGATGAAGTTGTCACCGGCTTCCGCATCGGCATTCACGGGGCCCAGGGCTTCTTCGGCGTCGATCCCGACCTCACGATTTTCGGCAAGGTCATTGCTGGCGGCTATCCCGGAGCGGGCGGCATCGGCGGCCACAGGGACTGCATGCAGCATCTCGGCGCCGGCCTCGACAAGAGCGGGAAGAAGATTTCGAAAGCCCTCTGCGGCGGCACCATGTCCGCGACCCCCATTTCCTGCTGCGCCGGCTATACGGCCATCTGTGAGATCGAGAAGAGGAACGCCTGCGAACAGGCCGGCCGCATGGGCGACCGCCTGACGAAAGGCCTGCAGGAATCCGTCAAACGGCATAATCTTCCGTTTGTAGTATTTAACCAGGGCTCCATCTGCCACCTCGATTCCGTCGGCACCATGCACTTCTGCATCGACTGGAGCAAGCTGTGGCAGGTTCCCCAGATCCTTAAGGAGACGGGCAAGCGGCAGATCGAGATGGAGCACATCGGGGCCGCCTACATGGCTGAGGGTATCGTAACACTGGCCGGCAGCCGCCTCTACACTTCAGCAGCCTATGACGAGGCCATGATCGACGACGTCATCAGCCGCTTCGACCGCGTATTTGATAAATGCGGAAAGCTGGAGTAAATGCGTTTGCCTGTTAAATCGATATAATCCTGTACAATCCGGGAATTTGCAGGCTGAAAGGATAGATGCATGGAAAAGATGGAAGCGAAAGACCTGGTCATCCGGGCCGGGCACGAGCTCGTGGATGAGGGCCTGATTGCCAGGACCTGGGGAAATATTTCCTGCCGGATTTCCGATGAGGAGTTTGTGATTTCGCCTTCCGGCAGGTCCTATGAGGATCTGGTGCGAAGCGAGATCGTAGCGGTGAAGATCGAGGATTGCTCGTGGTCAGGGACTGTCAAGCCGTCAAGTGAGAAGGCCGTGCATGCTGCCTTATACAGGCTGCATCCGGAGGCGAATTTCATTATTCATACCCACCAGAACTATGCCACGGCCATAGGGGCGACAGGACGGACTCTGAGGGGATTTGGCGACTCGTATGCTGAAGTCCTCGGAAAGGTGGTGCCATGCGCGGAGTACGGAATTTCCACGACGAAGCCCCTGGCGGAAAACGTTGAAGCAGCAGCGGCATTGTATCCCGAGGCAAAAGCCATACTAATGCGAAATCACGGGGCTGTCTGCATCGGGACGGATTACGACGACGCCTTTGCGGTGGCCCGGACCCTGGAGAAGCTCTGCAAGGCCCGCTTCGAGGACCTGACAGCCTATTACAATCTGCCGGAGAATTTCATACCCGGGACGGATTCGGCAAAGCACATGATTAATTATCGGACGGGGGGCGGACGGACCTATGCTTTTCTCAAGAGCACGTTCGTGCGGAAGATGGCAGACCTCGGCAAGCCTGTTCCTGCCTATATCGACGATTGTGCCCAGATGAGCGGGGGCAGAATCCGCTGCCTGCCGGCCACGGCCGCGAAGAAGGAAATTCTCCGTGCTCTTTCGCATTATCCCATGGTCTTCGTGAAGACGAAGGGGGCGGTCTGCTGCGGGGTTGACAAGGAAGAAGCCGATGCGGTCTGCATGGTTCTCGAGAAGAACTGCCTCGCGGCCTGGGCATGTGAGAAGACAGGTGAGGGGAAGCCGGTCAGCGCTCTTGCCGCCGGAATCGAGCATCTCATATATGTCATGAAATATTCAAAGCTCAAGAATGCGTGATACGCTGCGAAAAAGCAGAGTGCTTGGCTTTCTTTAGAGCAGGCGGGCGAAAATATATTCCTGCAAAGGGGCAGGATTTCACAGGTTCCTGCAATGACGCAGGCCGGGACGCAATAGGCGCCCCGGCCTGTTTTCTTCATGGGTCGCAATTTGTGCGCATATCAGCAAATACCGCCCATGCCTGAAGGCCCTTTTGTGAAGGCAAGTAGCTGTTAGCG
>JAZASQ010000123.1:0-5294 GCA_036343235.1 Lachnospiraceae bacterium | reverse complement strand
CTGTATCTATACTGTGGCCGGACCTGCCTTGAAAGAAAGTTCACCCCCGGTCGGACTGAGTTGAAACTTGGCCGAGTTTCCTTGAAATGGGGCGGGTAAGTGCTATGATGTCCGTGTTGCTTACGAAGAAAGGTATGGATTTTCCCACATGAGACAGGTCTTTTCCATCCTGGTCGAAAATACATCCGGGGTCACGAGCCACATTTCCGGCCTCTTTTCCCGGCGGGGTTACAATATCGACTCCTTTTCGGCCAATATCACGTCGGACCCGAACATCACCCGCATCACGATTACGACGAGCGGGGACGAGCAGATTCTCGAGCAGATTGAAAAGCAGATTGCAAAGCTCGAAGACGTCATCGATGTCTACGTCCTGCCGCCCGAGTCTTCCGTTACCCGGGAGCTCATGCTGGTAAAAATCGCAGCGACGGCAAAGGACCGGACAGGAGTCCTTTCTATTACGGAAATCTTCAAGGGCAAGGTCGTGGACGTGACCCACGACACCATGGTCATCGAGGTGACGGGGCATACGGAGAAGCTGGAGAGCTTCCTCGATATGCTTTCCGACTATGACATACTTGAACTGGCCCGGACCGGGGTGACCGGCCTGACGCGCGGGGGAGCGGTTTCGACCCCGCCAGCTGATTTGGATTGATATTCCGCCGGCGATTCCGGAAACGGAAAGGCTAGTGGGTATTAATAGAGAAGAGATTACTTATTTGCTTAATGCAGGAGGAAAAGAAAACATGTCGGATCAGGCAAGAATTTTCTATCAGGAAGACTGCGACCTTAAGAACCTTCAGGGCAAGAAGATTGCCATCATCGGCTACGGCAGCCAGGGCCATGCGCATGCACTGAACCTTAAGGATTCAGGCTGCGACGTCATCGTAGGTCTTTATAAGGGCTCCAAGTCCTGGAAGAAGGCAGAGGACCAGGGACTGAAGGTCTATACCGCAGCTGAGGCTGCCAAGCAGGCCGACATTATCATGATTCTCATCAATGATGAGCTGCAGGCGGATATGTACAAGAAGGACATCGAGCCCAACCTCGAGCCCGGCAATATGCTGATGTTTGCTCACGGTTTCAATATCAACTACAAGTGCATTGTTCCTCCCGCAGATGTCGATGTTGCCATGATCGCGCCCAAGGCCCCCGGCCACACCGTTCGGTCTGAGTATCAGGAAGGCAAGGGTACGCCCTGTCTCATCGCTGTCGAGCAGGATGCTACCGGAAAGGCATGGGACGTTGCCCTGGCTTACGGCGCCGGCATCGGCGGAGCGCGTGCAGGCCTTCTTGAGACCACCTTCCGTACTGAGACCGAGACCGACCTCTTCGGTGAGCAGGCTGTCCTCTGCGGCGGTGTTTGCGCCCTGATGCAGGCAGGCTTCGAGACTCTTTGCGAAGCAGGCTACGATCCCCGGAACGCATACTTCGAGTGCATCCACGAGATGAAGCTCATCGTCGACCTCATCTACCAGTCCGGGTTCGCCGGCATGCGCTACTCCATTTCGAATACCGCAGAGTACGGCGACTATGTCACCGGCCCGAAGATCGTTACAGACGATACAAAGAAGGCCATGAAGCAGATCCTCGACGACATCCAGTCCGGCAAGTTCGCTAGTGAATTCATGCAGGAGATGTCCTCCGGCCGCAAGGCTCACTTCCTTGCCATGAGAAAGCGCGCATCTGAGCATCCTTCAGAGAAGATCGGTGCAGAAATCCGGAAGCTGTATTCCTGGAACAATGAATCCGACAAGCTTATCAATAACTAATATTATATAGAATGTTAAGGCGGCGGCGCGCCCCTTCGGGGGCGCGCCGCTCTTGCTATATCTATTATTATTTCTAATCGAAAGGAGAGACCCTATGGGAATGACCATGTCGCAGAAGATTCTGGCGGCGCATGCCGGGCTTCCTGAGGTGAAGGCCGGGCAGCTGATTGAGGCGGACCTGGACCTCGTCCTAGGAAACGATATCACGACCCCGGTTGCCATAGACGTCTGTGAAAAGATGCACGGGAAGGGCGTTTTTGACAAGGAAAAGATTGCCCTGGTCATGGACCACTTCGTACCCAACAAGGACATCAAGTCCGCTGAGCATACGAAGCAGGTCCGGGAATTTGCTGCGGAGAACGGAGTTGTCAACTACTTCGACGTCGGCGAGATGGGCATAGAACACGCTCTCCTGCCCGAGAAAGGCCTGACCGTGGCCGGGGACCTCATCATCGGGGCCGATTCCCATACCTGTACCTACGGGGCCCTGGGTGCCTTCTCTACCGGCGTCGGCTCTACGGACATGGCGGCCGGCATGAAGACGGGCAAGGCCTGGTTCAAGGTACCATCAGCGATAAAGTTCAATCTCGTCGGTAAGCCGGCTCCCTTCATCTCCGGCAAGGATATCATCCTCCACATCATCGGGCTGATCGGGGTCGACGGGGCCCTGTATCAGTCCATGGAATTTGCCGGCGACGGCATACAGTACCTCTCCATGGACGACCGCTTTACGATCGCCAATATGGCCATTGAGGCCGGCGGCAAGAACGGCATCTTCCCGGTGGATGAGAAGACTGAAGAGTACATGAAGGCACATTCCAAGAAGACGCCGACCGTCTATGAGGCAGATCCGGATGCGGAGTACACGGCGGAATACACGATTGACCTTTCTGATCTTCGCCCCACCGTTTCCTTCCCCCACCTGCCTTCAAACACAAAGTCCGTCGATGAGGCGGGCGATGTGAAGATCGACCAGGTTGTCATCGGTTCCTGTACGAACGGGCGGATTTCCGACCTTGAAATTGCGGCGAAGATTCTACAGGACAAACATGTAGCAAAAGGCCTCCGGGTCATCGTGATTCCTGCGACTCAGGCCGTCTATCTCGAAGCCATGGAAAAGGGCTACTTAAAGACCTTCGTCGAGGCAGGCGCTGTTGTATCGACACCGACCTGCGGGCCCTGTCTGGGCGGCTATATGGGCATTCTCGCGGCCGGGGAGCGCTGTGTCTCCACCACGAACCGGAACTTCGTCGGCCGCATGGGGGATGTCACATCAGAGATCTACCTCGCGAGCCCGGCGGTAGCCGCTGCGAGCGCCGTCACCGGATACATCACGGATCCCGCCAAGGTTTGAAAGGAGGAGACGCTTTATGGAAAACGCAAAAGGACAGGTATTTCGTTATGAAGACAATGTGGATACCGACGTCATCATTCCCGCCCGCTACTTGAACTCCTCCAAGCCTGAGGAACTTGCAGAGCACTGCATGGAGGACATCGACAAGGACTTCACGAAGCGCGTTCAGAAGGGGGACATCATCGTGGCCGGAAAGAACTTCGGCTGCGGGTCCTCCCGCGAGCATGCCCCCATTGCCATCAAGGCTTCCGGCATCTCCTGTGTCATCGCAGAGACCTTCGCCCGGATATTTTACAGGAACTCCATCAATATCGGTCTGCCCATCATTGAGTGTGCCGAGGCCTCGAAGGAGATCAAGGCAGGAGATACCGTCGCCGTCGATTTTCAGACCGGCGTGATTACAGACGAGACGACGGGTATGACTTACCAGGGGCAGTCCTTCCCGCCTTTCATGCAGAACCTCATCGACGCGGGCGGCCTCGTGAACTACATCAATGCCCAATGAGTTTTGTGATAAATCTTTTAAAACTATCATTTGCTCCCGTCCTTTCCGGACGGGATTTTTTACGTTTTCAGGTATATGTTGACCCTTTTCTGCTTTTGGGCTATAGTCATAGTGTAGGAGATCTCTTCACAGAAATAATAGGGAAAAGCTATGGAGAAAGTCCGCAAGGCGGTTTCTGCCCTTCCTGAAAAATACAGGTACCCGGTGGAATTATATTATTCTGCGGATGTTTCCCTGCAGGAAATCGCGGACGTGCTCAGACTTCCGCTTCCGACAGTGAAAACCCGGCTCAGGCGGGCAAGACTCATGCTGAAAGAGGCATTGGAGGGAGATTTCGATGACGGATGAAAAACTGGACGGCCTTTTGAATCAGGCTTTAAAAGCTGATATTGTTGCGGATGAACTCAAAATTGATGAGAGCAGAGAAGCAAGCTGGAAGCGGACGAAGAAGCAGGCCCGGCGGAAGAGGACCATTGCCGCAGCTGTCCTTGCCGTCTGTCTTCTCGCCGGCGGAACGGCCGCTTATGCAGCCTATCCGGAAATCCTAAGCTATATGAATCAGCAGCAGACGAAGAAGCTCGGCCGCATGGAGGTCGTAAATTCCGAAGGCATTCAGAATTTTGCCGAAGGGAAGTCCGAGATGGATTATCTGACCTTCCGGAATGAGCTCGGGGTGCAGATCCTTTCGGAAACCGTCACGGAGGCTCCGGAGGATATAAAGGTTTCTATCGATACCGACCGGACGAATTATCTCTTTGCGAAGATGGACCCCTATTTTTCATATGACGGAACGCCTGTCGCCATGGAAATCGACATGATCCTGAGCGAGGACCAGCTGGCTACGGGCCTTGATAAAGACTACATGGGGGCCTATTCCTATCAGGGCTCATTTACCACTCAAAACGGCGACCGGGTCAATCTCATTTCCGATACGACAGGGGCCGAGCATCCGGAACTCATTGCAGAGATGGTTTCCGGCGGTATCAAATATATCCTGTCAGGCCGGGTCACGATTCCGGGGATGAAGCAGATTGTGGAATCATTAGAATACGTGGCAGGAACCGAAGCCGAAGAAACCCGGTCTTCCATCTATACGGATGAGGATATCTCCGCTGCGGAGGAAATCATCCGAAAAGAATTCGACTCCTGGAACGGGGTGAAGAAGCTGGAACTCCGTTACATGGGCGACTCCTGCAATACGGTGGAAAACGTTCAGTGGATGAACGATTTGAACGAAGGACAGAAGGTCTCAGATGAGCCCTTCACCCAGTGTATCGCCTTTACGTCCACTTTCCTGACGGAAGATTCCGCGGTGCCCGGAGAATGGAACCCGGATTCCGCCTATGCCGGCTGGACCTGGTACCTGGCCCGGACCGATGGTGGCGAGTGGCACCTGATGACGTGGGGATATTGAACTTGGTTCCTTGGCACGATGGGCAGCCCTTCCTCTCAGGCATCTCCTGAAAGGAAGGGCTTTTTTCATTGCTGAAATTTCGGTTAGGGGGTAAAATGTCACTTTAAGATTAAAAGAGGAGAGAGGTATGAGTGAAGAAATGAAGAAGAACGACCTGCCGAAACCCAAGCGGCATAGCGTCATCAGTAATATCATCTATTCCTTCAAACCGACAGCAGAAAACCGGCCGCTTCATATGCTGTGGTATTT
>JAZASQ010000122.1:0-5325 GCA_036343235.1 Lachnospiraceae bacterium | reverse complement strand
CGTCGACATCCACCTGGACATCTCCGGAATATTTGGCTTTCATTTCAGAAACAACATCTTCCCTGACATCCGAAGCGTCGGCGACTGCCTGTTTTGCGACCTGAAAGTCCCGGCCGAATGATGAAATCTGAACTTCGTCTCTGGCATAAGGGGAAGAGACTTCTTTCGAAGATTTCACACCGGACGGTCTCTTTGCGGAATATACCTGAGATATGGCATTGTACGCATCAACACGCATCGCGGCACTCTCCTTTCTTCCTTGAAAAACTTGGGTTTTTAATGTCTTCTGAAAACACCTTCTGATGTTTTCTAATGCTTTTATCGGACGTATCCCGAAAAATCTTTAGGAATAATATAAAAAATTTTCGAAAATTTTTCGGACGGCCCTGACAGGGCCTGTGTGCCTGCCCGACAAGCACTTTTGCAGGTGCTTCTTTTTGCCCCTGCACATATATATTCGGACGATAGGGATTATTTCTTAACCCCTCCGAAGGAGGCATTTGCAAGAATATTTGTGTCAAACGAGAATATCAGGGCCTCGTCCTCCCGTGTCCGCTTCATGGCCAGGTCAATGATCCGGTCGATGAGCTTCTTATAGGGAATGCCCAGGGGCTCGAAGAGGTAGAAGGCCAGAGAGCCCGGAATGGTATTGAGCTCGTTCAGGTAGAGCTTCCCGGTCTCCTCGTCAATCATGAAGTCAATACGGGCAACTCCGTTGCAGCCCAGGACCTGGAAGGCTTTGACAGCCAGGGACCGTACTTCTTCCCTCTGTTCGGGAGAAAGCTCTGCCGGAATCTTCCGCTGGACGGATGTTGCCATGGAGCCGGTCTTGGCCCCGCCGCCTTTTGAGCCTTTAGCGCCCCCGTTTCCTTCATACTTGTCCGCATAGGAAAGGATGTCCGCTGTATGGAAGGGTTCTTCACATTCCGAAGCTTCCGCGTGGCTGTCATCGCCGACCACAGCGCAGTTGATTTCCTTGAGTTTTGTGATTGCATGCTCTGCAATTATACGCCGTGCGTATCTGAATGCATCATTTACGGATGCAACAAGGGCGTCCCGGTCCTTGGCTACGCTGATGCCGACAGAGGAACCCAGGTCATAGGGCTTGATGATGACAGGGTAGCCTACATTTTTCTCTATGGAATCGAGCATGGCGTCCATGGCGGCGTAGTCGGAAAGGGTATATACGAAACCGTCAAGGACCGGCACCCCGTTCTCTTTCAGGATGACCTTGGATGCGTACTTGTCCATGCCCAGGCAGGAAGGCGTGACATCGCAGAAAGCAAAAGGAACGCCGATGGTCTTTAAGTATCCCTGCAGAGTCCCGTCCTCAACATTCGTCCCGTGAACGACAGGGAAGACCAGGTCGACAGGAATCGGATCCGAATAGGCATCCTTCTTCCCGAAGAGGCCGATCTTCTTCGCGGGATAGGGGGTCAGGTAGACGCCGTCCGCCTCGTGGACGAAGATGACCCGGGTCGAGCGGGAAAGCAGAGAAGGAATATCCTTATAGGCCTCGATTTTCCCTATGTCCTCGCCCACGTACATATTCGCCTCCTTCGTCATATAAAGGGGTGTGATAATGTACTTGTCCGTATCCATATTCTGCACGGCCTGCAGGGCGGAGATGATAGACACCTCGTGCTCCACGCTGCGGCCCCCGAAGAGGACCGCAATCCGCAGCTTTCCGCTTTCACTGTCGCTCATTATTTCTTCCTTTCTGTTTCTGTCCCCCGTCAGTAGTTGTCCGTCAGATCGTTTTCCAGGAGGACGTAGCGGTGGGCGTCCGTCCGGATGCCGGTCATGGCGTAGCCGTAGGCGTCCGTGAAACTGTCAAATGTTTTGATATGGTCTTCAGCAAAGCCCTTCTCCCGGGCGCCGGAGGCAATGGCCTCACAGTTGGCCGTTCCCAGACCGCTTGAGCCCTTTACGAGGAGAATGTAGTCAAGACCGGCTGCTTCGGCGTAGCCGCCGAAGGCCTTGTTGTACTCCGCCTGCTTATCACCGAGCTCCACCATGCCGGGGGTGATCATAATCTTCACCCCGTCCGCAAATGTGCCCAGGGTTTCGACAGCTGCCTTCGAGCCCACGGGGTTGGAATTGTAGGCATCGTCTATGATTGTCGCATTGGGCCCGGCAGGCTTCAGCTGCATGCGGTGCTCGACAGGCGAGAGCCGCCGGACCGGGATCCGGAGGCCGCCAAGGGAGATTCCCTCTTCTGCTGCCACAGCGATGGCCCCGAGGACGTTGATGACATTATATGAACCGATCAGGCCCATGTCATATTGGCAGGCTTCGCCGTCCGGTGCTGTCACTGTAAAGCTCGTCCCGTGGCGGTTTGCCGAGATTTCGGAAGCGCGGTAAACTTTCACGCTGCGCGATGTATTACCTGCAGCATCGGAAGCAGAGGAAGCCGCATTTGCCCGGTCTGCAGGGTGTGCAGCC
Organism: Lachnospiraceae bacterium; assembly: GCA_036343235.1. GTDB lineage: Bacteria > Bacillota > Clostridia > Lachnospirales > Lachnospiraceae > RUG306. The sequence goes on along the minus strand of JAZASQ010000122.1, from coordinate 2,880 downwards.
GCTGCATGCAATGCGTGCAGTTCTGATTCAGGCCTTGTTGTATAGATAACAATATCCCGGTTCCCGTGCCGCGTGATTTCATCGAGAATTTCGTCGTTGTCGCCGTTTATGAAGAGTTTTCCGCCCTTGGCTGCGACAGCATCTGCCAATTCGAACTTGGTCTTTTTGATATTTTCAATGGAGCCGAAAGTCTGCAGATGCTGGGGACCCACAGCCGTGATGACGCCCCAGTCCGGCTCTACAAGGTCCGTAAGTTCCCTGATATCGCCCACATTCCGGGCTCCCATCTCCGCAATGAAGACCCGGTCGGAATTCTTCATATGTTCCCGGATGGTCCGCACGAGGCCCATAGGAGTATTGAAGGAAGACGGGGTCGCGCAGACACTGTACTTCACGGAAAGCATGTCTTTGAGGAAAAACTTGACCGATGTCTTCCCGTAGCTGCCGGTCACCCCGATGACCTGCATACCGGCCGCCCGGTGGGCACTGAGAATCCGTTTCGCATCATTAATGAAATTATTATTGATGTGCTTTTCAATCGGGGCCGCGCAGGCATTTGCAAGGAGGACCAGATAGCCGGCCAGGGCCAGCAGAAGGTCCAGAACGAAAACCAGGAAACCAAAAGCCAGGGACCAGGCTGCCGGACCTGCCGCCTCTGTTGCCGGAAGGCCTGTCTCCGCAAGCAACGCAAGAACAGTGGGAGCAGCCGCCCCTGTGATATCCCGCAAAAAGATTTCGTAGAACCAGGTCCCTGCAAATAGCACGGCCCAGATACCAATTGCCGCTATAAGGGCAGCCAACATGGCTATCAGCCGTTTCACGCGATTCGTAAAGACCAGAGGCTTCTTGCTCGCATATCTTTCACTGTAGGCAGCTGCCTGGTATACAGCATAGGAAAGTCCCGCCTGCGCAAGAGCGAAAAGGACCGTAACAAAACCAAAGCCGACCCTTCCGTAAAAGCCGCCGAACAACAGGACAAGCGAACAGATGACCTGAGCAAGGCCAAGAAAGAAGATGGCCTTTGTCAGACGAAAGCGGGAAGCATTTTCCCTCAACCACTGTCTCTGCTCCCCCGGCTTGTAGCCGTTCTGCTGGAACATGTGCAGGCAGTAACGGAATACAGGGAAGGCGGCAGCCAGAGCTGCCAGGAATTCTATGATATATATATCCGTGAGAATACTGCTGAAAAGTGTCATTTGAGTAAATTCTCCGATGAGCCGGCAGGAAAGTAATTTGCCATAATCCCCGCGAATACCGCCGGCTGCTCGGCGAAGGAAAAGTGGCCAGCGTTTTCGATGACGCAGAGGCCCGAATCCGGTATGAGGGCCTCCATCTTCCGCCCGTCCTTAAGGGGTGTCGCCGTATCCCGGTCGCCCCAGATCAGGAGGGTGTCTTCCTTAATATTCGGCAAGTCGTCCGAGAGGTCCTCGGATATGGCCATGACCATGGCCTTTTTCATAATGGGCGATGCATTCCGATAGTCAGCGGAGCCCTGGTTCTTCAGCCACTCGTCAATGACGTCCGGCGCGAACCAGTGGACCGCAGGAATAGCGAAGAACTTCTTCAGGCGCTTGAAACGGCGGACCGACTTTCGCTGGGCAGGCGTCTGCTCCGCCTTGATTCCGGCCGCGTCTATGAGGACAATGCCTTCAATTTCAAAGGGCAGGGGGTGTGTTTCTTCGTTCCCGGCCAGCTTGATGATGACCCGGCCCCCGAAGGAGTGGCCCATGAGAACGGCTTTCTTAATGCCGAGGGCTTCCATGAAATGGCAGAAAAACTCCGCATACTGCCCCACGTTCCAGGCCTCTTTGGGTTCCGGCGTCCCCCCGAAGCCCGGGAAGTCAAAGCGGACGAGGCGGATCCGGTCGGCAATGCAGGCCTCAATATAGTCATACACCCGAAAGTCCGTCCCCCAGCCCTGGAGGAGAACCGCCGTGGTTTTCGCGTCTTCGGGGCCTGCAAGGGTATAGGCCACAGGGAAGCCGTCCACATCAATCGTCATTTATACTAATATAAACCTTTCGCAAAAGCCGGGCCGGACGGGCACTTTTGTGCCCTGCCCCCGGACAAATTTACACAAGCCGTGCTATTATATCACACTCTCCCGAAAGACAAAAGGCGACGTATTTCGTTCAGCACAAATCTGAAGAAACGTAAAAATGGCGGCGGCGCATATCATTGCGCCGCCGCCACATTATTCATAAAGTATTAAACCTTCCGGTTCAGTCGAGGGTGAACTTGCCGGCCTGCTCGGAGAGCTCCTTCGAAAGTTTCTCGAGTTCCTTGATCTGGTCCCTCGAAGCCTCGGAGGTCGAAAGGACGGTCTGCATGGAAGCCGAAGTCTCCTCGGTCGATGCCGCATTCTCTTCGGAGATGGCGGAGAGGGACTCGACCATATTCGAAATGGCCTTCCTCAGCTCGTCCAACTTGTTCGTCTGCTCGTCGATAACGTCGGAAGCCGTGGATACGGTCTCGGTCTCCGTAGCCAGCTTGTCGAAAGAATCCTTCGTCTTCACAAGGATTTCCGCCTCAGCCTTGGCGCCTTCGTCCAGAGCCTGGATGGTCTCGACGGATTCGTCGGAGTTCTGGGTCAGTTCCTTGACGATATTGTCGATGTCCTTGGCCGAATTCTCGGAGGACTCTGCCAGCTTCCGGATTTCCTCGGCGACTACGGCAAAGCCGCGGCCCGACTCTCCGGCCCGGGCAGCCTCAATCGAAGCGTTCAGGGAAAGGAGGTTGGTCTGGGAAGCGATGTCCTGAATCAGAACGACGGCCTCATTGATCTTCTGGGCGGAAGCATTGGTCTGGGAGGTCTTCTCCTTGACGATATCGAGGTTCTTCGAGGTGTTCTGATTGGACTCAAGCAGGTGCTCGAGCATT
>JAZASQ010000121.1:0-5461 GCA_036343235.1 Lachnospiraceae bacterium | reverse complement strand
GACGCAGACCCGGAAACGGGCTGCATGGAGTTTGACATTGAGAAAGGCCGCTTCTCTTTCCGTCTGACCGCCCCATACAGCGAGGAACGGCGGGAAGCGGCGCGGCGGTATGCCAGAGAGAGCAACGTCGCCGACAGGCTGAAATAGAGTTGAAATGTTCATAGTTTTGTGCTATACTTTTTCTAAAAGCAGAGTAATACTGCGGAATTGATTGGAGGACAACACAATGGTTACATTTATGAGATTAAGATAAAACCGCGAGTTATGTTGCGGTTATCCGTATTGCATAACTCGCTTATTGAAGCAGAGATGTAATTACGGAGGAAAAACAAATGAATAATAATTTATCACGCTTTGCAGACAGCAAGGTTTATTTTCAATGCCCAATTTGCACAAAATCAATGGATATACAAGGCAATAGCCTAATTTGTAGACATGGACATTGCTTTGATATTTCAAGATATGGGTATGTAAATTTGTTGTTAAAATCATCGCCCAAAACCAACTACAGCAAGCGGTCTTTTGACAACCGGCACCAAATTTTGGAGTATGGCATGTATGATGTTGTGTTGGAGAAAATCATACAGTTTATTTCTGATACGCCATCTATAAGAAACATTTTAGATGTTGGTTGCGGCGAGGGTTTCTATGCAAGGCAGATACAGCAAAGAACAGAACGAAACATCTTTGCCTTTGACTTGTCAAGGGAGGCAATACAGATTGCATCAAAAAAAGACAAGCGCAAAGCAGTGAAGTGGTTTGTTACTGACTTATCAAAAATCCCTTTGAAAGACGGAAGTATGGATTGTATTTTAGACATATTTTCGCCTGCACACTACAAAGAATTTCAGCGATTGCTATCTCCTAACGGATATGTTGTGAAAGTAATTCCTACGAAAAATCATTTGAGGGAAATCAGGACTAAAGTGCAAGCACACTTGAAAAATCCAGATTATTCAAATGAGTCTGTCGTTGAATATTTTGAGAAATATCTTAAAACCATTTCAAGAGAAACGGTTTCAGCCACCGTACAGTTGTCATCAGAACAAAGAATGTCGTTTATTGAAATGACGCCGCTTCTCTTTTGCGTTGAAAAAGATTGCGTTGATTGGCGTACTCTCACACATTTGACAATCGAAGCTGATGTTTTAATAGGAATGTATTAAAGGGCGTATTGATATTTAATATTCCCATTTATTGAGCAGAACGGAGTAAACCAAACACCCTAATCAAAAGGACAGCCGAGGAAATCGACTGTCCTTTTTCTATGCCGACAGGTAGAAAGGAGTGACCACCCATGACGAAACCGAGAGAAAAAAAACGCGAGGAATTGCAAGCCGAGATTGAGGACGGGAAGAAGAAAATCCGGCAGCTTGAAAATCGGGAAAAGGTGTTGCGGCAAAAGTTATCCCAAGAGGAACGCAGGACGCGCAGCCATCGGCTGATCGTCCGGGGTGCGGTCTTTGAGAGCATTGTGCCAGAAGCAAAGACCATGACCGACGAAGAAGCCGCCGCCTTTCTCCGGCTTGCCCTGACGAGCGAGGAAGCGCGGGGCTATCTGAAAAAACGCACCGAGGGCGGGAAAAGCGAATAATCCCTTTGGTACAAAGGGCGCACTTATACACCCTTACGGGTGCGTGCGCTCTGCCGAGGGCTTGTCGGCACAGAGAGAAAGCCGCTTGCTTCCCTCTCTGACCGACATTGGCGGCTTTGCCGCAACAAGGGGCTGCACCCCTTGCGCCGCTTACGCGGCTATCCCTGCACACCCACAAAAACAGTATACCAGCCTTTGGCGTCTGTACCATTTTTGCGGGTTTTCATTTTATCCGGGAGGTGATACCCATAGCCATCTATCATTGTAATATCAGCATTGTCAGCCGGGGCAAGGGCAAATCAGCCGTTGCCGCAGCCGCCTACCGAAGCGGCGAAAAGCTGACAAATGAGTGGGACGGAATGACACACGACTACACCCGCAAAGGCGGTGTTGTCCATACGGAAATTATGCTGCCACCCCACGCCCCGCCCTCTTTCTCTGACCGTTCAACCTTGTGGAACAGCGTGGAGCTTTACGAGAAAGCCGGGAACGCCCAGCTTGCCAGAGAGATTGACGCGGCGCTCCCCATAGAGTTATCCAGAGAGGAACAAATCCGGCTTGTCCGGGAATACTGTTCCTCTCAATTTGTTTCCAGAGGAATGTGCGTTGATTATGCCATTCACGACACCGGCAAGGGCAATCCCCATTGTCACATCATGCTTACCATGCGCCCCCTTGACGAGCGCGGCGCATGGGCGGCAAAGTCCCAAAAGGAATATGACCTTGATGAAAACGGCGAGCGTATCCGCTTGCCAAGCGGCAGATACAAGACGCACAAAGTTGACCTGACCGGCTGGAACGACAAGGGCAACGCCCTCTTGTGGCGTAAGGCATGGGCGGATATTTCAAACGCCTACCTTGAACGAGCCGGAAGCCCGGAGCGTATCGACCACCGCAGCAACGCCGAGCGCGGCATTGGCGAGATACCCACCGTCCACATGGGCGTGGCGGCTTGCCAGATGGAGAAGAAAGGTATTGCCACCGAGAAAGGCGAACTGAACCGGAATATCCAAAAGGCAAACCGCCTTATACGGGAAATCCGAGCGCAGATTGGAAAGCTCAAAGAATGGATTGCCGACCTGTTCAAAGCGTGGGAAACCGCCCCGGAACAGCCGCAACAATCCCCCGGCCTTGCAAATCTGCTGATGAAGTATTTGAGCGTTCAGAGAGAAAAGAGCCGGAAGTATTCGCAGCGTTGGCAACAACAGCACACAGCCGATGAACTGAAAACCATAGCGGCAGCGGTCAACTATCTGACCGAGCATGGTATCTCTACCCTTGATGAGCTGGACGCAGCCCTTTCCTCTGTCAGCGAACAGGCCGACACTATCCGGGCAGGAATGAAAACCGCCGAGGAACGCATGAAGAAGCTGCAAAAGCTGATTGAATACGGGAAGAACTACACCGAGTACAAGCCCGTTCACGATGAGCTGAAAAAGCTGCAAAACGGCTGGACAAACAAGCGCGACAAGTACGAGGAAGCCCACCGCGCCGAGTTGACCCTATGGAACGCAGCAAGCCGCTATCTCCATGCAAATCTGCCGAAAGGAACAAAGACCTTGCCTATTGCGGAATGGGAACAGGAATATGCCGACCTCAAAACACAGAGGGACAGCGATTATGCCAAACTGAAAGATACCCGCGCCGATGTTTCCGAACTTCAAAAAATCCGCAAATGCGTGGATATTGCACTCCGCGCCGACCAGCCGGAGCAGACACAGACCCGCACAAAGCGGCACGACATAGACCGATGAAAGGAGTGAGTTTTTTGTACTACACCCAAGAACAGATAGACCGGGCGAACCAAGCCGACCTTGTTTTGTTCCTGCAATCGCAGGGGGAACCGCTGGAACGCGCCGGACAGGAATACCGATGGAAACGGCACGACAGCTTGACCGTCCGGGGCAACAAGTGGTATCGCCACAGCCAGAGCAAGGGCGGCGGCCCCATTGATTTTGTCATGGAGTTTTTTGGCAAGAGTTTTACCGAAGCCGTTGAACTTCTCACAGGAGAAAAGGGAGCCGCACCGCCGCCGGATAGACCAAGCTCCGCGCCCCTCTCCGACTTCCGGCTACCGCCCCGCAGCCCCGACAACCGAACAGCGAGGAACTACCTCACAGCCGCCCGCCGCATTGATGAAGATGTGACGGGCTTTTTCTTTGCCAGCGGCGATATTTACGAGGACGCAGCCCACCACAACGCCGTATTTGTGGGGCGGGACGAGGACGGAATACCGCGCTACGCCCACAGCAAGGGAACGGCGGGAAACTTCCGCCTTGATGTGAAAGGCAGCGACAAAGCCTTTAACTTCTGCTACCGGGGCGAGGGCGAAAGAGTGTTTGTCTTTGAAGCCCCCGTTGACCTGCTTTCTTTCCTCTGCCTGTTCAAAAAGGATTGGCAGAAGCAAAGCTACCTGTCATTGGGCGGCGTGGGAGAAAAAGCCCTGCTCCGCTTTCTCTCTGACCGTCCGAACATCAAGACCGTTTATCTCTGCCTTGACAGCGACGAAGCCGGAAACGACGCTTGCAGCCGCCTTGTGAAGCTCATGCCGGAGGGCTACACCGTCCACCGGCTTATCCCTCTTTTCAAGGATTGGAACGAGGTATTGCAGCACCGGGCAGAAATCACAGACGGGAAGTATTTGCGAGAAGCGGTCTACGGCTTGAAAGGGCCGCCGCAGGAAGAAACCGTTGAGATTATCCGCATGAGCGAGGTGGACACGCAGACCGTCGAATGGTTATGGGAGCCGTATATCCCCTTTGGGAAAGTAACCATTGTGCAGGGCAACCCCGGCGAGGGCAAGACCACCTTTGCCCTACGCCTTGCCGCCGCTTGTACCAACCGCAAGCCGTTCCCCCACATGGCAGTGCATGAGCCGTTCAATGTGATTTACCAGACTGCCGAGGACGGTTTGGGCGACACCATCAAGCCCCGCCTTATGGAAGCCGAAGCAGACCTTGACCGCATTCTTGTCATTGACGAGAGCAAGCAGGGGCTTTCCCTGTCCGATGAGCGCATAGAGAGAGCTATCCGACAGACCGGGGCGCGGCTGATTATCCTTGACCCCATACAGGCGTATGTGGGCGAGAAAACCGACATGAACAAGGCCAACGAGATACGCCCCATGTTCCGCCGCCTTGCCGAGATTGCCGAGCGTACCGGGTGCGCCGTTATCCTAATCGGACACCTCAACAAAGCCGCCGGAGGACAGAGCGCCTACCGGGGTTTAGGCTCCATCGACTTCCGCGCCGCAGCAAGGAGCGTCCTGCTGATCGGGCGCGTGAAACGGGAACCGAATGTGCGCGTTATCGTCCATGACAAATCTTCTCTTGCGGCGGAGGGTAAGCCCATAGCCTTTTGCCTTGACCCGGAAACGGGCTTTTCGTGGATAGGCGAGTATGACATTACCGCCGACGAGCTGCTGTCCGGCGCGGGCGGCAACACCGCCACCAAGACCGAACAGGCGGAACGGCTGATACTTGACCTGCTTGCAGACGGGAAAGAGCTTGCCAGCGAGGACCTTGTAAAGGCCGCAGCCGAAGCCGGAATATCCGAGAGGACGGTACAGAACGCCAAGCGCAACATGGGCGGTGTTTTGGGCGCAAGGCGCGTCGGCGGTCAATGGTACAACTTCATCAAGAAGAAGCAGCCGCCCGAACCCGCAAGCTGAAAACGCAAAGTGCAGACCCTTTGCGCTTTGCACTTTCGCGCTTTCGCCTTGATTGTGCGTCAATAACTCCAAATAACACTTGACAAAACGCTTCATGGGGAACACACAAGGACATCGAGCCGTTTATGGACGAGAATCCGGAAAACAACATCATTCTGACAAAGACGGAGGGATGATACGGTGAATTATACTCCTAT
>JAZASQ010000120.1:0-5603 GCA_036343235.1 Lachnospiraceae bacterium | reverse complement strand
TCCCCTATGTCGTCCATGGGGGTGCCGGTCTCCTGGAAATAATCCTGGTTCACGATGATTTCCGGCTGGACGTCGGCGTACATGGGGGCCTCGTCCTCGGCATAGCCCGTGGGCATGCCGGCTGCCTTGGCCTTGGCCAGACGGGCGTTTTCATCTTCTATTAAATGAATGTATTTCTGGGTATCAATGAGATCTGAAAGGGTGCCCTTGAGCTCGAGGCGGTTCCGCCGAACCTCCTGCTTCTTTTCCTCCATGCGGGCCAGAAGCTCCTCATGGACAGCGTTCATCTGCTCAACAGCGGCGTCAATGCCGTTTTCCACCTCGACAAGGGAACGGTCGGAATACATGACGGACGCGGCATAGATGTCGTCTGCGTTGCGCTTGGCCTCGAAGAGCATGTCCTCGTTCTTCTTTGCCTGCTTGCGGTCCGCCTTGTCGCGCGAGGCCGCCGTCATCTCGTACTCCTCCTGCAGCTCGTACATGCAGGAATTGAGCTCCTTCAGAAGGTCCATCATATCGTTCTTGTCAACGATGACCGTCCGCTTGCTGTTGCCGTAGGGAAGGGCTTTTGAGAATAATATATGAATCCGTCTGAGGACGTCTTCCGTCTTTTCCTGTGCAGACATGACACTTCCTCCGAATCTAGATTTGTATGACTAATGTAGAACCCGGACGCGGAAAGCCGCGCCACATATGGCCGACAGCCAAGGGCGCCGCCGCATTTGGCAGGCAGTCGATACAGGTCTTCGCCGTGCCTGAGCTCGTCCTGTCCTTATGCGTTCGGCCCATAGCTGCCGCCTGCGGGCGCTTGTCTTCACAGCCGGCTCAACCCAGGTGACCTCACGGCACACGCACAATCCCGCTTAGTGCTGCTTCATTCCTGACCTGACACGGTTCACGGGCGTCCGTTGCGCGAGACCCGAATCTCAACGCTGCTTATGAAGGGCGCTGTCGCAGGCGGCGGCTATGGGCCGACTTCGCCCGGACTTTTCAATAATACCCTGTTTGAATTTGGGTGTCAATGTGGAGAGAGTACCATCTCCCGGCTCCGGGAGCAGGCGTGGCTGCCGGCGAAGGAGAAGAATCTTCTTGAGACTTGGAAATTTCTCCTTTCTCCGGCCATAGCCACACGCCCGGCCGCCGGTGAAGGAGAAGAATCTTCTTGGATTCCGGAAATTTCTCCTTTTTCCGGCCATAGCCACACACCCAGCCGCCGGTGAAGGAGAAGAATCTTCTTGGATTCCGGAAATTTCTCCTTTCTCCGGCCATAGCCACACGCCCGGCCGCATTTCTTGCTTTTTTCAACAAATGCAGCCCAGGTGGTCGCTGAGCAGGTGATTTTCGGCAAATACCGCCCATCGGCAGGATTTCCCAAACCTCAAAAGAGAGAAGCAAGTCACAGAGGCAGGAGTTTGGTACAGATACCGCCCATCTGCAGGAATTGTTGTTTTACATTTCTTTCCCAGATGGGCGGTATTTGTCTGAATCCGCCGCGTGAGCGACTTGATTTTCATTTGGGAGCTTCTGCAAGGCCACGGCATGGGCGGTATCTGCGCGGATCCGCCGCGTGAGCGACTTGATTTTCTATTGAGAGCTTCTGCAAGGCCATGGCATGGGCGGTATTTGCGCCAAACCTCTGCAAAATAGACATCCGCCTGCTGCCTTTGGGCCTATGGCTTGTTTCTGGACAAATGGCCGCCCGCTTGCCTGCGACCCTTGGGCCTATGGCTTGTTTCTGGACAAATGGCCGCCAGCTTGCCTGCCGCCCTTGGGCCTATGGCTTGTTTCAGAACAAAAGTCCGCCAGCTTGCCTGCTGCCCTTGGGCCTATGGCTTGTTTCAGGACAAATGGCCGCCAGCTTGCCTGCTGCCCTTGGGCCTATGGCTTGCTTCAGGACAAATGGCCGCTATCTTGCCTGCGACCCTTGGGCTTATGGCTTGTTTCAGGGCAAAAGTCCGCCAGCTTGCCTGCGACCCTTGGGCCTATGGCTTGTTTCAGGACAAATGGCCGCCGACCCGCCTGTGGCTCTTGGGCCTATGGCTTGTTTCAGGGCAAAAGTCCGCCAGCTTGCCGGCTGCCTCATTCGTCGTCCGACTCGGTGTTCTCTGCATCCGCCTTGCCGGCTGCCTTTTCTTCATCCGTCATCCCGTCCGTATTCTCCGCGGCGTCTTTCGCCTCGCGGAGGTCCTTGAAGAAGTTGGAAAGCAGGGCGCTGGACTCGCCCGCCAGAAGCCCTGTCTCGACTTCGCACTCGTGGTTGAAGCCCGGGGTCTTTAAAATATTGATAACGCTCCCGGCGCTGCCGGCCTTGGGGTTCATGGCTCCGATGACGACGTGATGAATCCGGGCCTGGACGATGGCCCCGGCGCACATGGGGCAGGGCTCGAGGGTCACATACATGGTGCAGTCGTCGAGGCGCCAGTCGTTGATCTTCTTGCAGGCTTTCGCAATGGCCAGGATCTCGGCGTGGGAAAGGACGGACTTGTCGTGGTTCCGCTTGTTGCAGGCCTTGGCCAGGACCTTCCCGTCCTTCACGATGACGCAGCCGATGGGCACCTCGTGCATGTCGTAGGCCTTCCGGGCCTCCTTCAGGGCTGTCCGCATGAAGCCTTCGATTTTCTTCTGCTCGCGAGCCTCGGCGAGCCCGTCAAAAAGTCCCATATTTTTCTCCTATGAATAATGTAAAATGCCTGATTTTCCTCAAGTCTCTTCGATTTTAGCCCAATGCCACATATCCCGCAAGAAGGCGGGAGGATAATGTGTTATAATCGGATTTGCTGTGTAAAAGACAGGCGGAAAATCCGGTCCCATGATGCACACTGACCGGCAGCCTGCGGCAGGGCAGCATTTATTATCAGGAGACATTCACTTGCGCATCCTCGGCTTTCAGAAAACGACCCTTCTCGACTATCCCGGCAAGCTGGCCTCGCTCATATTCACGGGCGGCTGTAATTTCCGCTGCCCCTACTGTCAGAACGGGGAGCTCGTGACGGGAGGGGATGAGGCCGAGCCCTTTTGCGAGGCCGACATCCTCAACCATTTGAAAAGAAGAGCAGGAATAATAGAAGGTCTTGTCATCAGCGGCGGGGAGCCGACATTGCAGCCCGGCCTCGTGGAATTTGCCGAGAAGGTGAAGGAACTGGGCATCGCTGTCAAGCTCGATACGAACGGAACGAATCCGGATGTCGTCGAAATGCTGATCAATCGCGGCCTCATCGACTATGTCGCCATGGACATCAAGCAGTGTCCGGAGAAGTACCATCTGGCAGCAGGTCTGCAGGAGCCGGGCCGGGTTGCGGCTGAAGGGATGACAGGACTACAGAACGCGGGTAGCCCGGCCACCGGAGAGGCGGCGGAAATACAAGTCGGGCAGATACCCCTGGGGGGTATACAGGGATCAGAAACAGTGGGCACCGTAAGGGCAAATGGCTCGGAGAAGCTTCTGCAGAATGTCCGCCGCACCGCTGATCTCCTCCTCTCCGGCTCCGTCGACTATGAATTCCGCACGACCTTTGTAGATGAGCTCTTTGAAGACAGCGATTTTTCTGCCATTGCAAAGTGGATTCACGGAGCAAAACGCTATTATATTCAGCCCTACCGGGAAAGCGAGGGCGTGATCGCGCCGGAGAAATGCACAACGCCGGCTGACGAGCGCCTGGAGCAGGTCCTGAAACTTCTAAAAAGGGAAATGCCGGAAACGGAACTTGCTTTGCGCGGGTATGAATTAGCTGAAGGCAAGTGAAGTATCTGCAGGCGCATGAAATTTTACATCTATAGCAACTGCAGGCAAAAGCCGCGGCTAAAGCGCTGCAGGAGAGGCATGAAAATTTACTACTGAGCAGAACTGCAGGCAAAAACCGCAGCTGAAAAGCACTGCAGGAGAGGCATGAAAATTTGCTACTAAGCAGAACTGCAGGCAAAAAGCCGCAGCTAAAGCGCTGCAGGAGAAGGCCTTCGCGGCACCTGCAAGACAAGGGTGCCGAACGCCTGCGGGATTTACATTATTCATAAGAAACCATGACACCGATTAAGAAAAAATACGAGACGGACCGGCTGGTTCTCAAAGTCCTGGAGCGGCGCGACGCCCCCCTGGTCCAGTCCTTCTACGAGCGCAACCTCTTCGACTTCGGCAAGTACGAACCCCTTCCGACCGCCGAGGTGCACACCCTGGCCTTTCACGAGCGCTGCCTGGACTACGAGTCCGACGCCTTCAAGCAGGGCAAGCTGGTCCGCTTCTTCATCTTCACGAAAGACAACCCCATGCAGATCATCGGCACGGTCAGCTACCGCAACATCCGCCAGGCCTTCTACGGCTGCTGCGAGGTCGGCTACAAAATCGACATGGCCTACCGGCGGCGCGGCTACGCCCACGAGGCCATCGGCTTTGCCAACTCCCTCATGCAGAAAAACTACAGCCTCCACCGCATCGAGGCCCTTGTCATGACGGACAACACCGCCTCCATCTCCCTCCTCGAGGGCCTGGGCTTCCAGCGCGAGGGCCTGCTCCGCGACAAACTCTGCCTCAAAGGCACCTGGTACGACCACTACATGTACTCAAAAATCTTCAATGACTAATGAAAAAAAACACTTGCATTAAGATTTTCTTTTTGATATATTATTTGAGCGCTTGTTTTTGGCGCATTCGATGCGTGGCTCAGCTTGGTAGAGCGCTACGTTAGGGACGTAGAGGTCGCTGGTTCGAATCCAGTCGCATCGACACCCGGAAAGGCTTGCAAACATTGGGTTTGCGAGCCTTTTTCTTATGCACATTCTTTGGTGGGAGTTTGGTGGGAGTTATCAAAAGCAAGCATTTCAAAGGCTTTTGACACCGCACCCGCTATCTGCTCGTTCGCTCGGAAGTCCTTGATGTAGTGCTGTGCCGTGTTTATATTCGTCCACCCAAAAAACTTCCGTAACACTTCAAGATCGGCTCCTGTCGATACGACCTGCGTCACAACAAACTTCCGAATCTTGTGAATAGAGTGAAAAGCCACACAAGCCTCTTTGCACATCTTCTGAAGCGTCTTGCGGAGCTGGGTGTAGTGTAACGGCCTGCCGCTTTCACAAACGAAGATATAGCCCTTTTTACGCTTCCCTATGGCCTTTTTGATTATCTCCTGGGCTTTCGGTACAAGAGGGATAACCCTTGCACCATCGTCAGCCTTGCCTTTGATGTAGTCTACCTCAACTTCTTTGCCATTCTGCTTGACTATCTGCCGATGCCGACAGATTTTTTGCAAGGGGTTGAAACACCTTGCAAACATTGAATGATAGTATGGGTTGCAATCAGGACAAGGACTTTCAGGCGAAAAAATTTTGACAAAAAAATTGGCAGACCAGAAAATGGTCTGCCACGAATCGGAGGATTGAGTTAGGCTGCATCGTCCTCCTTTCTTGATTTATTCTTTGGTGGGAGTTTTGGTGGGAGTGATTTTTTACCCCTCAAAACCCTTGATTTTACTCAATGTCATTAACTTAAGCCAATCATATGTAGTGAGAAAAATTATAGTTATAATCTTGGAACATAATTGAAAAACAGTCAACTATATGCTATTCTCGTAGTGAGAAAAATGTTACGAGGATGGCATGTTTATAAGGATTAC
>JAZASQ010000119.1:0-5687 GCA_036343235.1 Lachnospiraceae bacterium | reverse complement strand
CCGCCCTTGATCTCAAATGTGAATATCGAAGCGCCGCCGTTGGGGAAGTACTTCTGATAGAGGGCGTGGTCCGGATGATCCGGAAGTGAGGGATGGTTTACATGCTCTACCTTCGGGTGCTTTGCGAGAAATTCTACCACCTTCTTCGTGTTTTCCGCATGCCGCTCGAGGCGGAGTGACAGGGTCTCAGTGCCCTGCAGGAGCAGGAAAGCGGAAAGGGGAGAAAGGGTAGCGCCCTCATCCCGGAGAAGAATGGCCCGTACGTAGGTAGCGAAAGCCGCGGGACCTGCCGCATCTACGAAAGAGATGCCGTGATAGGACTCGTTCGGAGCCGAGAACTGGGGATAATCCTTCCAGTCGAAATTGCCGCCGTCGACGATGACTCCGCCGAGGGTCGTGCCATGACCGCCGATGAACTTCGTTGCGGAATGTACAACAATGTTTGCTCCATGCTCCAACGGGCGGAAATAATAAGGAGTTCCGAAGGTATTATCAACAACGACAGGAAGTCCGTGCTTGTGGGCAATTTCTGAAATCGCATCGATGTCTGGAATGTCAGAATTGGGGTTGCCCAAAGTTTCAAGGTAAACAACCTTGGTGTTGGGTTTGATGGCAGCCTCGACCTCTGAGAGATTGTGGGCATCCACGAATGTCGTTTCGATGCCAAAGTCCTTCAGGGTCAGCTTCAGGAGATTGTAGGAGCCTCCGTAGATGGTCTTCTGGGCCACGACGTGGTCGCCGGCCTTGGCCAGAGCGGTAATCGCATATGTAACGGCTGCAGCGCCGGATGCAACGGCAAGTCCTGCAACGCCGCCTTCAAGGGCAGCGATTCTTCTTTCAAATACGTCTACAGTGGAGTTTGTCAGTCTTCCGTAAATATTTCCGGCATCCTTCAGGCCGAAGCGGTCAGCTGCGTGCTGGGAATTATGAAATACATAGGAAGTGGTCTGGTAAATGGGAACAGCCCGGGAATCGGTGACGGGGTCCGCCTGCTCCTGACCTACATGTACCTGCTTGGTTTCAAATCTGTATTCACTCATATCTTTTCTCCTTAATGAAATCATTTTGTCAATTGCCACAGGGCTTCACTGCCTGGCAGCCTGCATCCTCAGCAACAGTATCCGGTCGCTGACCGATGACACATGTAGTAGCTGTCCATAATTTCCCAGGAGCTCATGTTCCTTTTCCAACGCATTGCTTTTCTCCTTTGCAGTTCATTCCGCCGGCCCTTCCACCGACTGTCCTGCATTCCTCGTGGGCATTACGCCTCCGGAAGAATAACCCTACTTTTTGATAGGTTGAATGGATAATAAAACAATTAACCCAGTATGTCAATAGGTTTTTCTTGAAATTTTTGAAAAGCCGCGTTATTATAGGCTCAGAAAAACCCACCTGATAACAGAGTTTTTGGAGGACATCTATATGAAGATTTCCACGAAAGGCCGCTATGCCCTGCGCGTGATGGTGGACTTAGGGCTGCACAATACCGGAGACTGGATCCGGCTCAAGGACATAGCCACAAGACAGAATATATCCGAAAAATACCTGGAAGCCATTGTAAAGACCCTCGTGACAAACAGTCTTCTCGAGGGCAAGCGGGGCAAGAACGGAGGCTACCGTCTCCTGCGCAAGCCCGCGGAATACACGGTCTGGGACATTATTTCCGTGACGGAAACAGGGGAACTGGCCCCAGTGGCCTGTCTGGAAGAGGGAGCCGAAACCTGCCCCATGCGGAATGAGTGCCCCACAATTTCCATGTGGCAGGACTTCGGAAACGTGGAACGGGAATATTTTTCAAAGATTACAATTCAGGACCTTCTTGACAAGGCAGCCGGGAAGGCAGCCGCCAATCCCAAGGCAGACCCGGCCGAGACAGCCCTCTATATTTCCCAGCTTTCTGCCTGCCTTTAAGATTTCCTGAATTCCCGGTCTTTCCAAGTCAAAAAAGCCCCTCTGCCGACCTGAGCTTCATGCCCGCAGAGGGTTTTCTTTTTATGTAGGGAAATTTCTCCCGTTCTTTTTCCGATACAGAGTGCAAAAAACTGTCCGGGAATGTATAATGGCAGGGCGCAAAAATAAGCCTTCTGAAAGGAACGGATTCTTTTGTCCTTCACCCTGATGATTTTCCTGCTGGCTTTTCTGCCGGCTTATCTCATAGTGCATACGCTGGTACCTGGAGCGAGGGGGAAAAATATTGTCCTCCTTGTTTTTTCCTGCTTTTTTTATGCCTCCGGAGGAATTCCGTATCTGCTGCTTCTGCTCGCTGACGCCCTTCTCGGCTTTATGGCAGGACTCCGCCTGGAAAAAACAAAGCACAGGCGATGGCTGGTCCTTCCTGTCATCGTCTGGCTCTGCCTGCTGGGTGTTTTCAAGTACGCCGGCTTCTTCGGAAGGAATCTCGGCGCCCTGTTCGGAGACCCCGTAATGGTGCACCTGGCCCTGCCCATGGGCATATCCTTCTACACCTTCAAACTCATAAGCTACCTTTCGGACGTATGGCATGGCCGCTGCCCGGCGGAGAAGTCCCTTCTATCCTTTCTCATCTACGTGGCCACCTTTCATCAGGTCCTTCAGGGGCCCATTGTCCGCTATCCGGACATGAAAGACGCCCTGCATGAACGGACAATCTCCAGAGAGGCTCTGATTTCCGGCCTTGTCCGCTTCTCCACCGGCCTCTTCAAGAAGGCCGTCCTGGCCGACTACTGCGGCCTACTGGCCGACACCTTCCTGCCATTGGACGGACAAATCGGCACTGTTCCCACGGCCGGCCTCTGGTTGGGATCAGTCCTCTTTACCATGCAGATTTATCTGGACTTTTCAGCCTACTCGGATATGGCCCTTGCCCTCGGAACTATGAGCGGCTTTGCATATCCTGAAAATTTCAACTACCCTTACACAGCCGTATCCGTCAGGGACTTCTGGCGCCGCTGGCACATATCGCTTTCCTCCTTCTTCAGGGACTATGTCTACATTCCTCTGGGCGGGTCGAGAGTGAGCCCTGTGCGAACGGTATTTAACCTCCTCGTCGTCTGGCTCCTGACCGGCTTCTGGCACGGGGCCGACTGGAACTTCCTCCTCTGGGGAATCTATTACTTCTGCTTCATTGTACTGGAAAATACAATCCACCGGAGAAGACTGCAGAAAGCCGACGCTTCTATACAGGTGCTGTCCAAAAATACTCTGACTTCCGCACTGCCCGCAACAAAAAGTCAGGCACCCGGCGCGCACAGCCGGCAGAAAAAGATTCTGAAGTCTTTCCCCGCCCGCCTCTACACCCTCTTCGTTGTGAATCTGGGCTGGGTAATTTTTCGTTTTACGGATTTTAAGGAACTGGGGGCTGTCCTCTCCGGCCTCTTCACCGGCGCGGAGGCAGGCGGCACTTCCGCCTTTGTAGGCATGACCCTGAAGAACAATATCTTCTTCCTCTTCTTCGCCCTCCTCTGCTGCAGCCCCTTGTTCCTGCGCCTGGGGCAGGCAGTTCGTGCCCGCTATGAAAATGGGAACCTGAGCACCGGAGCCTGGTACGGCCTCCGGCTTGCCCTGACAATCATCTGCTTTGTATGTGCCCTGATTGCCATTGCAGGCTCCACTTTCCGCCCCTTCCTTTACAATACCTTTTGAAAGCTTATTTCATGACGAATAGAACCCCCTCCTCTTTGGAACCAATTGAACAGCCCCCGACCCAAAACGAAAAAAAGACGGTCCTTTGGCAGAAAGTCTTCCTGCTTGTTTCTGCCAGTGTCGGCCTCTTCTTCGCTATTCTCGGTCTCCTTCTGCCCCTGCGGCCCGTCCGGTCCGAAGTGGAAAAACGGGAGCTCTCCAAGGTTCCGGAATTCTCATTTGAAACCCTCTGGGACGGAAGCTGCTTCTCTGCTCTCTCCGACTGGTATGCGGACACCTATCCGGCCCGTGACGCCCTGCTTTCGGCAAAGAGCCGGTTGGAATCTCTCTACGGGCTCCGAACCACAGCCGTCTACAACCAGTCCGCCAAAACTGCCGACGAAATCCCGGATGAAAATGAAGTGACAACGCCGGCTGCAATAATCGAAGATGAGGTCATTGAAACCCCGGCTGCAATAATTGAAGATGAGGTCATTGAAACCCCGGCCGCCATCACCGCGGCTCCCGAGGCTTCGGGCTCCATATATGTGGCTGACGGGAGAGGATTTGATCTATATTATTTTTCAAAAGAGAATTCCGATGCCTATGCCTCGATGATCAACACGGTCCGCTCGAAGCTGCCGGAAAATGTCACTCTGTACGACATTGTCGTTCCCAATGCCTCCGGCGTTCTTCTGTCCGAAGATGTACAAAGGAGTCTCGGAGCCTCGGATCAGGAAGAGGCCATCGGCTACATCTACTCGCTTTTGGATCCCTCCGTAAAGAGCGTTCCCGTATTTGATGTCCTGACAGCCCACCGGGACGAGTACATCTACTTCCGCACGGACCACCACTGGACCCAGCTCGGGGCCTACTATGCCTACGAGGCCTTCTGCAGGGCCAAAGGGATTACTGCCCACCAAATTGACGAATATGAGACCCGGACCTACGACGGCTTTCTCGGCACCTTTTATGCGGCCTCCGGCCAGGCACCTTCCATTGCGGCCTCTGTCGACATCATCACGGCTTACGTCCCCATCTCCACAAATGACATGACATTCGAGGCCAAAGACGGAACCACTGTGGACTGGCATATCATCTCAGACGTCACGAACTATGACGCCGCACAGAAATATTCCTGCTTTGCCGCCGGAGACCAATCCCTGGCCACGATTGATAATCCTTCCCTTTCAGACGGTTCCGCCGCCCTCATTGTCAAGGAGTCCTACGGGAACGCCTTCGTCCCCTTCCTCACGGACCATTATGACAAGGTCTATATCGTTGACTACCGGCACACGAACCGGAACCTTCTGCAGTTTGTGAAAGACAATGGAATTAATGATGTGATTTTTCTGAACAATGACGAGTTCGTGACAAAAGAGCGGGCAAAAAGCATAAATGGGCTTTTCCGATAAAAACCCTGCGCACAGGTTCCAAACACTACACTCGGAGCCTGTCGCAGGATTTTCAAAAAAGCGGCCGGAAGAAATGAGAAAGATGTGAAAAGAAAAGGGCCTGGGACAAACAAACGGATCGGACCCTACCGGCATCAGGCGATGAAACATCAGGGATCCTGTCCTCTCCTCCATAAATATATGCGGATTATAGCGAACCTGAAATTTCCCTTCAAGATAAAATTTACGAATAGTTTCCGAAACTCATTTATCCACAAGGTCTTGGCGGAAGCGTTTTCACTAAGTTTACTGTAGGCAAAAATTCTTTTCGGTCCGCCGAAACGTAATCTTTTTCGAAGCACTTTCCGTTTAGCAGAAAGTTCCATTCCCGAAAAGAATAATCATCCATTCGAAAGAAAAATTTCCAAAACAGTTTCCGCTCCTGTATAATAGGTTCAGTTTTTGATCAAACACCTGCATAGGCAGCAGGTGGCCTGCTATAAGTAAAAATGAGGGACTTGACATGGGAGAAAAATCAAAAGTATATTTCACGGACTTCAGAACCCAGCTCGATGTGCCGCTGACAGCCAAGCTGCAGAAGCTGATGCGAAAGGCCGGAATCGGAACGATTGACATGGACGGTAAGTTCGTTGCCATCAAGATGCACTTCGGCGAGTACGGGAACCTGGCCTT
>JAZASQ010000118.1:0-5726 GCA_036343235.1 Lachnospiraceae bacterium | reverse complement strand
CCGGACCAGCTCTGGGAAACCACCATGGATCCCGACCGCAGAATCTTAAAGCGGGTCATGATCGACGACGAGGACAAGTCGGAAGTGGATCTGACTTTCAGCATTCTCATGGGGGACAAGGTCGAACCCAGACGGGAGTTCATAGAGGAGAACGCCAAGTTTGTCCAAAACCTCGATATATGAGAAATGTGCCAGGGCAAATTCCGTTCAAGGCTTTTGTAAGGCATTAATATTATTTTTTATAAAACAAATATGCAAAACAGGCAGTATTTAAGCCTGTTTCAGCAACAGTTCCAATTTTTCAGTAAGGAAAAGTAATGGACGATACCGTTTTTGATAACATTCAGGAAGTCGGCCTCAAGAAGACTATGGAAAGTTCCTACATCGACTACGCGATGAGCGTCATCGCTTCCCGCGCCCTGCCCGATGTAAGGGACGGCCTGAAGCCGGTCCAGCGCCGGGTCCTCTACTCCATGATCGAGCTCTCCAACACGCCGGACAAGCCTCATAGAAAATGCGCCCGAATCGTCGGCGATACCATGGGTAAATATCACCCCCACGGGGATTCCTCCATCTACGGGGCCCTGGTAAATCTGGCCCAGGAGTGGAACACGAGATACCCCCTGGTGGACGGGCACGGAAACTTCGGCTCTGTGGACGGGGACAGCCCGGCCGCCATGCGGTACACCGAGGCAAGGCTCTCCAAGATTTCCATGGCCATGCTGCAGGACCTGATGAAGGACACTGTAGATTTCACGCCGAATTTCGACGGGACAGAGAAGGAGCCCGTAGTGCTCCCCTCCCGCTTCCCGAATCTCCTGGTCAACGGTACGACGGGTATTGCGGTCGGCATGGCAACGAACATCCCGCCCCACAACCTGCGGGAAACGGTCAATGCTGTTGTCAAAATAATAGATAATAAAGTGAATGAGGGCCGCGCGACAGAGCTGCCCGAACTCATGGAAATAATCAAAGGCCCTGACTTCCCCACCGGCGGCGAGATCCTCGGCACCCGGGGCATCACGGAGGCCTATACCACGGGCCGGGGCAAGATCCGGGTCCGGGCCGTCACCGATATAGAGCCCATGGTAAACGGCAAGCACCGGATCGTGGTCACGGAGCTTCCCTATGGGGTCAACAAGGCCCGCCTCATTGAAAATATCGCGGACCTCGTCAAAGAAAAGAAGCTGGACGGGATCACTGCTCTCACAGATGAGACATCCCGCGAGGGTATGCGGATTTCCATTGAACTCAGGAAAGACGTAAACCCCAACGTCATGCTGAACCAGCTCTATAAGCACACCCAGCTTTCGGACACCTTCGGCGTCATCATG
Organism: Lachnospiraceae bacterium; assembly: GCA_036343235.1. GTDB lineage: Bacteria > Bacillota > Clostridia > Lachnospirales > Lachnospiraceae > RUG306. Next base: position 4,392 of record JAZASQ010000118.1, on the reverse strand, counting down.
CTCTCCCTTGTAAACGGGGAGCCGAAAGTCCTGAACTTAAAGCAGATGCTGGACCACTACCTCTCCTACCAGGAAGAGGTTGTGACCAGAAGAACCAAGTTCGACCTCAACAAGGCAGAGGAGCGGGCCCACATTCTGGAAGGCCTCCTCATCGCCCTTGACCATATTGACGAAGTCGTTCAGATCATCCGCTCTTCCGAAACCGTCCAGCTGGCCAAAGAAGGCCTGATGGCGCGGTTCGGTCTCTCTGAAAAACAGGCTCAGGCCATTGTGGACATGCGTCTCCGGGCCCTGACCGGTTTGGAAAGAGGGAAGCTGGAAGAGGAATACGCGGAGTTAAAGAAGCGCATTGACGAATACAAGGCCATTCTCGGAGACGAGAACCTCCTCCTTGGCGTGATCCGAAAGGAAATTCTGGAAATTGCGGACAAGTACGGGGATGACCGGCGGACCTCCATCGGCTACGATGAGGAAGAGCTCGAAGACGAGGACCTGATTCCGGATACGGAAGCGGTCGTCACCTTCACAAAGCTCGGCTACATCAAGCGCATGGGCATTGACAATTTCAAGGTCCAGGGCCGGGGCGGCAAAGGCATCAAGGGCATCCAGACCATTGAAAACGACTATGTCGTTGACATGATCCAGACCACGACCCACCACGACATGCTCTTCTTCACGAACAAGGGCCGCGTCTACAAACTGAAGGTATATAAGGTTCCCGAGGCTTCACGGACGGCCCGGGGCACCGCCATTGTCAACCTCATCAACCTGCAGCCGGACGAGAACATCACGTCCATGATCCCCATGAAGGACTACGGGGACGACGAGTACCTCTTCATGGCGACATACAACGGCATCGCCAAGAAGACCAGGCTCTCTGAGTATGCAAATATCAATAAAAACGGCCTGATCGCCATCAACCTCCGCGACGATGACCTCCTGATCGAGGTCAAGAAGGCCCACGACACGGATGAGGCCATGCTCTTCACGCGCGACGGCCAGGCTGTCCGCTTCAGGCTGTCCGATGTCCGCTGCACGGGCCGGGCTTCCTACGGGGTCATCGGCATGAACTTAACGGACGGGGACCATGTCATTGCCATGCAGCTGACTTCTCAGGGCAGCGCAGTCCTCATCGCCTCCGAAAACGGCTACGGCAAGTGCACCCTCATTGACGAATTCCCGCTCCATAACCGCGGCGGCAAGGGCGTCAAGTGCTATAAGATCACGGAAAAGACCGGCCCTGTGGTCGGCGTCAAGGCTGTGAACGATGACGACGAAGTCATGATCATCAACACCGGCGGCGTCATCATACGGATCAAAGTCCACGACACGAAGCTCACGAGCCGCATCGCCATGGGCGTGAAGCTGATCAACCTCTCCGGCGACGAGAAGGTCATTTCCATTGCGAAGGTCCGCCAGCAGGCCACGATCGACCCGGACGACGAGGCAGAGAATCCTGAGAATAATGTAAAACAGGAAGTCTCCGCGGACTTAGAGGAACTCGTGGAAAAGCAGGAAGCGGAAAAACTGCCCTCTGACATAGAAGAACTCTTAGACCGGGCTGAAAATGACTCGGATTCAGACGATTCGGATGAAACATGAAAAGAGCCATCGATACGAGTGAAATAGGGGATGCTGTAAAAGCCCTCCTCATGGACGTAAACTACCGCCTGTCCCCGGATGTAGCAAATGCCATTACAAGTGCCGAAAAGGCGGAGCAGAGCCCCCTGGGGAAGAAGGTTCTCGGGACTCTGACGGAAAACCTGCGCGTTGCGGATGCCGAGCAGATTCCCATCTGCCAGGACACGGGCATGGCTGTGATTTTTCTCGACATCGGCCAGGACGTGGAGCTCATGGGGGAATTCCTCGATGACGCTGTAAACCGGGGGGTCCGGGCAGCCTATACGGAAGGCTATCTCAGGAAGTCCGTGGTCTCCGACCCCATAGAGCGGAAGAATTCCGGGGACAATACCCCGGCCATCATCCATACAAGGATCGTGAAGGGAAACGAGGTCACGATCACGGCAGCTCCCAAGGGCTTCGGGTCTGAGAACATGTCCCGGGTCTTTATGCTGAAACCCGCCCAGGGAATCGAAGGTGTGAAGGAAGCAGTTCTTGAAACCGTGAAGGCCGCCGGTCCCAATGCCTGCCCGCCCTTTGTAGTTGGGGTCGGCATCGGCGGGGACTTTGAAGAGTCCGCCCTGATGGCGAAGCGGGCCCTGACCCGGGAAATCGGTTCCAAGAGTGATGTCCAGTGGGCAGCGGACTTAGAGAAAGAACTGTTAGATGAGATTAACTCCCTCGGTATCGGGCCCGCCGGTCTCGGGGGCTCCGTGACCGCGCTCGCGGTTCATATTATTACATACCCTACCCATATCGCGGGTCTGCCGGTGGCGGTCAATATGTGCTGCCACGTGGACCGGCACGGAAAGGTGACCCTCTGATGGCCCCTGAAACAAAGCCCCGGAAAGGCGCTTCTTTGACGGCGCCTGAAACAAAGCCCGGACGAAAACCCAGGATTGAAGCCTTCGACTACATGAAGGCTTTTTCCATGATCGTGGTCATTTTCGACCACTTCGGGGTCCATGTGGGGGAGCTGGAAGGGCAGCCCTTCCTGGCCCAGCGGCTGCAGGCCTATGTCAACGGGAGCTGGGAGGTCGCCATCATGATGTTTCTGATGACGTCCGGCGCCCTCTGCTGGTACAACCACCCCCGGGTGGAGTGGAAAGATTTGGGAAGCTATTACAAAAAGCGCTTTGTGGCCATCTTCCCCTCTTTCTACATCGTCTGGTTCTTAGGCTATCTTGAAAATGTATTGCAGTATAAGTCCCTTCTCTATGTGAAGCCGGGACACAGCATTCTTCTATCCTTCATCGGCATGGACGGGTACCTGGGCTTCCTCGGGGACAATTACTATGTGGCCGGGGAGTGGTTCTTCGGGATGATCGTCCTCCTCTACCTCCTCTACCCCTTTGTGGCAAGGGTTTTCGCCATCAGGGTCCTGCGCTTTCCCATTGAAGCGGGCCTTGTCATCGGGACCTACCTGGTCTACCACCACAATATCTTCGGCATGCTGCCGGCCCGGAATATCGTGACCTGCCTCCTGGCCTTCTGGACAGGCATGATACTGATATCGTACTACAAAAAACTGATCAACCTGCCGGCATTTTTGATAGCGGCTGTGGTTGCTTATATTATTCTCTTCGTGCCCTTCAACCGCTGGGAGAAGGAGACGGTCTTCTTCGAGGACATCCTGGGCGCGGCCTTTTTCATACTAATGGCCTGCATCAGCGAAAAATTCCCGAAGATTCCGGGCCTGAGCGCCTGGGCCAAATACACGTCCGCCATCTCCCTGCAGATGCTCCTGATGCAGCACATGATGGTCCTGAAAGTGCTGTCGAATTTCGCCGGCATGTACATCGGGCACAGGACGGAAGTGGCCTTGCTCCTCTTCACGGTCTTCCTGGTCTACCTGACCGCGGATATGCTTTTCATTGTGACGGAAAAGGTTGTGGAAAGGGTCGGAAAGTGGAGCGCGAGCCTGCCATTTGGCCGGAAAAGCACCCGGTAAGTGGAGCATGAACTTACCTTTTCGGCGAAAACGTGACGAATGAGGCTGCGAAAATGGAAAGAGAACTTACCCTCCCGGCGGAAAAAAGCGAGCTGAAAACGCTGTCTGCCGGCGACTTTGTGAATATAAGCGGACAGATTTATGTGGCCCGGGATGCCGCCCACAAGCGCCTGATGGATTTGATCGCGGCCGGAAAGCCGCTCCCCATCGAGCTTTCCGGCGAAACCATCTACTACATGGGCCCCACTCCGGCCCGGCCCGGCCGGGTGACCGGATCCGCAGGCCCGACGACCGCCTCCCGCATGGACTTTGCGGCTCCCACCCTTCTGGACCTGGGCCTTTCCGTCATGATCGGCAAGGGCAAGCGGTCGAAGGAAGTTCACGAGGCCATTATCCGAAACGGGGCGGTATATCTCGCTGCCATCGGAGGCGCCGGAGCTGTGATTTCCAAAGCCATCGAAAAGTCGGAAGTCGTCTGCTACGAGGACCTGGGCGCCGAAGCCATTCGCCGTCTGACCGTCAAAGACTTCCCGGCCATTGTGGTCATCGATTCGACAGGGCGGGACCTCTATGAAGAGATAGCTCAGGGATAATGCAGCCCTCGCCCTCTGGCGGTGGGACGGAAGGCCTGAAAAACGGCTTTTCCAGGAAATTGCAAAAAATTTCCTTTACTTTGTCCCGCGGATTTTGTATAATAGCACTTGCGTTTCCGGTCAGCAAGGAGACGTCAGCGGAAGAAATTCCGAGTGGAGAAGTACTCAAGTTGGCTGAAGAGGCGCCCCTGCTAAGGGTGTAGGTCGGCTAATACCGGCGCGAGGGTT
>JAZASQ010000117.1:0-5770 GCA_036343235.1 Lachnospiraceae bacterium | reverse complement strand
TTTTGCATTTGCCCCCTATCGACCAGTCCCGCCAGGCAGCAGATAGCACGCAGCGTGTGCAGTCCAATCCGGGCGATGGAACCATAGCCCGAAATATTGCATTTGCCCCCTATATGAGAATCTTCTTAGCTCCGCGGCGGCTGGGGAATGGAACTCTAGCCCGAAATTTTGCATTTGTCCCCTATCGACCAGTCCCGCCAGGCAGCAGACAGCACGCAGCGCGTGCAGTCCGATCCGGGCGATGGAACCATAGCCTGAAATATTGCATTTGCCCCCTATATGAGAATCTTCTTAGCTCCGCGGCCACCGGGGAATGGAACCATAGCCCGAATTTTTGCATTTGCCCCCTATCAGCCAGTCCCGCCAGGCGGCAGGCAGCACGCAGCGCGTGCGGCTCAATTCGGGCGCTGGAACCATAGCCTGAAGTTTTGCATTTGCCCCCTATATGAGAATCTTCTTAGCTCCGCGGTGGCCAGAGAATGGAACTCTAGCCCGAAGTTTTGCATTTGTCCCCTATAAAAGAGCAGGCACAGGGGAAATGTCCACCTGCGCCCGCCGGAAAGGAATGAATTATGTTACCGAAAGACCCCTACATGCTGCTTTCTGTTGTGAACACCGCCCTCAGGGACGGGAAGTATGCGAACCTCGACGCGCTGGCCGCCGCCAACGGCGCCGCTGCCCGGAGCATACGCGAGACGCTTGAAAAGGCGGGCTTCTTCTATGATGAAGAGAGAAAGACCTTTCTTTCCAAATGAAGAGACAAAGCGGATTTTGCTGCACAAAAGCGCCGGATTTTAGCTCTGCAAAGCGGATTTTATTGCACAAAAGCGCCCGGTTTTAGCTCTGCAAAGTGGATTTTATTGCACAAAAGCGCCCGCCTTTCTTGTCAGGAGCGGGCGCTAATTGTATAATGTTGCGCGGCAAAACAGCATTGGGCGGAAAGGCGCAAATACCGTTCCGCGTGCATGATTTATATTAGTATCGAGAAAGGAAATGCATATGAAACAGAGACCTGTAGTGCTGATGGTGCTCGACGGATACGGGCTTTCGGACGACCACGACAAGAACGCGGTGTACATGGCGCATACGCCGGTCATGGACCGTCTCATGGCGGAATGCCCCTTCCAGAAGGGCTATGCGAGCGGCCTGGCAGTCGGCCTGCCGGACGGGCAGATGGGCAATTCCGAGGTCGGCCACATGAATATCGGCTCCGGCCGCATCATTTACCAGGACCTGACCCTGATCACGAAATATATCGAGGACGGCTCCTTCTTCAAGAACGAGGAACTCCTGAAGGCCATCGAGAATTGCAAAGAGAATAATTCAGACCTCCACATTTGGGGCCTCCTTTCAGATGGCGGCGTCCATTCCCACAATACGCATCTTTACGCCCTGCTCGAGCTCTGCAAGAAGGAGAATTTCGAGCGCGTCTACGTGCATCCCTTTTTCGACGGCCGTGACACGCCGCCCGCATCCGGCAAGGATTATCTGCAGGAACTGATCGACAAGATGAAGGAAATCGGCGTCGGGAAAGTTGCCTCCCTGTCCGGCCGTTACTATGCCATGGACCGGGACAACAACTGGGACCGCATCCAGAAGGCCTATGATTCCCTTGTCACCGGCGAGGGCATCCACGCGACGGACCCCATTGCAGCCATGCAGAAGTCCTATGACGACGGCGTGACAGACGAGTTCGTTGTGCCCACAGTCATTGTCGATAATAATGAAAAGCCCCTCAGTCTCGTCAAGCCCAAGGATTCCGTCATCTTCTTCAACTTCCGCCCCGACCGCGCAAGGGAGATCACGAAGGCCTTCTGCTTCGAGGACTCTGACATTGCAGCCCAGCCCGGCGACGCAGGTGACACGAAGTGCATTAAATATTTGAAGAGGGCAAACGGCTTCATGCCCCTTACCTATGTCTGCTTCAAGGACTACGACGAGACCATTCCGAACAAGCTTGTCGCCTTCAAGAAGGAAGAGATCAAGAATACCCTCGGGGAGTATCTTGCAAAGAACGGCCTGAAGCAGCTCCGAATCGCCGAGACCGAGAAGTACGCCCATGTTACTTTCTTCTTCAACGGCGGCATTGAGGAGCCCAATAAGGACGAGGACCGGACCCTGGTTCCTTCTCCCGCTGTCGCTACCTACGACCTGCAGCCTGAAATGAGCGCGCCTGAGGTCAGCGAGAAGCTGGACGCGGCCATCACCTCCGGCAAGTACGACGTCATTGTCATCAATTTCGCCAACCCCGACATGGTCGGTCATACCGGTGTCCTGGAAGCCGCAATCAAAGCGGTTGAGCGGGTTGACAGTTGCGTCGGCGCCGCAGTTGACGCAGTAAAGAAGATGAACGGCGTCCTCTTCATCTGCGCGGACCACGGAAACGCTGAGCAGATGTGGAACAAGGAGACGAACGCTCCCCATACGGCCCATACAACGAACCCCGTGCCTTTCATTCTTTACAACTACGACCCCGCCTACACCCTGCGTGAGGGCGGCCGCCTCTGCGACATTGCGCCGACCCTGCTCGAGGTCATGGACATGCCGATCCCCGCGGAGATGACAGGCAAGTCCCTGCTGGTGAAGAAGGCCTGAGCCGCGGCACTCGTTCAACAAAAACCCTCGGCGGGAGAAGAAAAGCTTGTTTCAGCAAAATTCTCTCCTTTTGTCGCCCGCGCCCGTTTAACAAAAACTTCGGACGGGAGAAGAAAAGTTTGTTTCAGCAGAACTTTCTCCTTTTGTCGTCCGCGCCCGTTGAACAAAAACTTCGGACGGGAGAAGAAAAGTTTGTTTCAGCAGAAACTTCTCCTTTTCTCCGCGACGGCTGTTGAACAAAAACTTCGGACGGGAGAAGAAAGGCTTGTTCCAGCAGAAACTTCTCCTTTTCTCCGCGACGGCTGTTGAACAAAAACTTCAGGCGGGAGAAGAAAAGTCTGTTTCAGTCGAACTTTCTCCTTTTGTCGCCCGCGCCCGTTGAACAAAAACTTCGGGCGGGAGAAGAAAAGTTTGTTTCGGCAAAATCCTCTCCTTTTGTCGCCCGCGCCCGTTGAACAAAAACTTCGGGCGGGAGAAGAAAAGCTTGTTTCAGCAGAACTTTCTCCTTTTGTCGCCCGCGCCCGTTGAACAAAAACTTCGGGCGGGAGAAGAAAGGTTTGTTTCAGCAAAATCCTCTCCTTTTGTCGTCCGCACTCGTTTAACAAAAACTTCGGAGGGGAGAAGAAATGCTTGTTTCAGCAGAAACTTCTCTTTTTGTCGCCCGCGCCTGTTGAACAAAAACTTCGGACGGGAGAAGAAAAGTTTGTTTCAGCAAAATCCTCTCCTTTTGTCGCCCGCGCCCGTTGAACAAAAACTCTCAGAAAGAGAAGAAAGCAGGATTCCTGTGGATTTCTCTCTTGCTGGCACAAATTAGCGTTACACAAAAACCTTCAATTGGGAGAAAAATAGTCCTCTTTGGTCTGTTTTTCTCCTTTTTTCAAGAAAGAACGATATATGTCAAACAAAAATATTGTTTTCCCTGCCCTTGCCCGCCGGCTTGCCTCCCTGCTGTGCGCGGCCGCCCTTACTTTTGCCACCGCAGCTGCCCTCGCCCTGTCCCTGCCGCAGGCGCCGGCCCGGGCCGCCGAAAACGCCCCCACAGACGCTTCTGGCGCCACGGGCGAAGCCGCCGTCACTGCTCCCACTGCTCCCACTGAAGCCGCCGTCACTGCTCCCGCTGAAGCCGCCGCCACTGACGAAGCCGCTGCTGCCGCTACCCCCATCGCCTCTGCCGCCACTGACGAAGCCGCTACCCCCATCGCCTCCACCGCCCCCACGGGCGCCAAGGCTGTCTCCTACACTCTCGATATGGACAAAGCCATCGCCTACGCGGACCAGTGGGCCTTGTCCAGGAACCCCCTCTATGAAGACTTCTCCGACCGCGGGGGCAACTGCGCCAACTTCGTGTCCCAGTGCCTGTACGCGGCCGGGTTTCCCCTGAACGGCGAGTGGTACATGAAGGGGGTGAAATACGACAAGGGCCCCTGGTTCTACGCCAGTGAAAATTACCTCTACTTCAGCAATTACGGGACCGCAGAAGCTGCAAATGCAGGAAATATAAGGCGCGGCGACCTCGTCTACTACGACTGGACAGGCAATGGCAGCATAGACCACACAGCTATCTGCGTCGGGAAGGGAGACGACGGCCAGCCTGTTGTCGACTCCAACACAGTCAACGCCCTGCGAAAGAACTGGACACTGGGGGCGAAGAACCCGAACGCGAAGTTCTATGTCATCCACCTGAACAGAAGGGGAATTGCCGAAAAGCCCATTTCCCTCATATTTGACGCGGAATATTATTATTCTCACAATTCCGACGTGCAGGCTTCGACGGAGCACGACTATACGGCCATTCTCCGCCACTTCCTGGAATTCGGCCTGACGGAAGGCCGCCAGGGGAACGCTGCTTTCGATCCCCATGAATACAAGGAGGCCCACCCGGATGTGGACGACGCCTACGGGCAGGGATATAGAAAGTATTATTATGACTATATGAAGAATATTTCCGACCCGGCCGGTTCCATGTACCGCCTCTTCAATCCCAATTCCGGTGAGCACTTCTACACAGCTTCGAAGGCGGAGCGCAATACCCTCTGCACGGCGGGCTGGAACTACGAAGGCATCGGCTGGACGGCCCCGGAGACTTCGGACCGGCCTGTTTTCCGCATGTACAATAAGAACGCCGGCGACCACCATTACACGATGAATCCGGCCGAGCGCGACTTCCTCGAAAGCGCGGGCTGGCAGTACGAGGGCATCGGCTGGTATTCGGCTGACGAGACAGGCGCCCCTGTATACCGCCAGTACAATCCCCATGCCAAGGCCGGCAGCCACAATTACACAGCAAATAAAGCCGAGAACGACTACCTGGCAGCGAACGGCTGGCAGGCCGAGGGGGTCAGCTGGTACGGCACAGCATCAGAATAATGTAAACCGCCCCCTTTGCGGGCAGCAGATTGTATCAGAATAATGTAGCCCGTCCCTTGGGGACGGCAGGAACAAACGGGCGGGAGACGCAGTATTGGCGCGGCTTCTGCAGGATTTGACATTTACGGGAATAGGTGGTATATTATCCCTCGCAATAAATTTGTAATAAATGAAAGAATGCTTTAAACATTGTAATCATTGAGTTACAAAGCGTTTGCGAGGTTTTATGACATTATTCCGGAGCAAAAAACAGAGATTTGTCCAGGCAGGCGCCCTGGCCCTGACAGCCGCCCTGATTGCAGGCGTGGCAGCAGAGAGCCCCCGGGTAGCTGAAGCCTCCGTCTATGCAGGCGAGAAGGATGCCCGGGCAGGCGTCGTGGGTCAGCTTGGAGAGCTCCAGGCAGAGGCTTACGCCACATCGCTCACACTGGCAGATTCCGGACTTTCCGTAGTAGCCGCAGAGGATGCGGAAGCGGCGGAAAGCTCCGATACCCAAGCAGCTGATACGGCCAAAAGGGAAGGGACGGCAGGTGCAGAAAAGGCTGATGAATGGGCATCGCGGACGGTCGCGAATGTAGAGACCTCCATGAATGTCCGCGGCAACGCCGGCGAAGATGGCTCCATCGTGGGCTACCTTCGCAGAGGTGATGTCGCACAGGTCGTCAGTCGGGCAGACGGATGGACGGAAATTACGTCCGGAAATGTACACGGGTTTGTGAGCGACGCCTATCTGCTCTTCGGGGCAGAAGCTGAAGAACTGGCGGACAGCATCACACCCCTTACGGCGACTTCGACGACAGACGGTCTC
>JAZASQ010000116.1:0-5913 GCA_036343235.1 Lachnospiraceae bacterium | reverse complement strand
TTTCTCCTGACGGACTTCGGAATTTCAGCTGCTCTGGTAGGCCCTTTCTATGCCCTTCTCGGTCATTTTCTCGGGCGCTCCGACGCGGCGAAACGTCTTTCCGGCCGTCTGCTTTACTGTCTGCTCGGCCTTTCCACGGCACTTGTCTGTGCTTTTGAAGCCCTGGGTTTTGCCCGCCGGGACGAATTCGACACTCCCTTCATGCCCTGGATTCTGGTCTATTCCGCCTGTCTTTTCTTATTACTAATGCAGAGCCCCCATGCGGAACGGGCCGGTCATCGTCCCCTCATCCGATATCTTTCAAAACACAGCTTCTGTATCTACCTAATACACCCTGTGATGTTGAATTTCCTTACAAAATATCTTAAAATCTTTCCGGATATTCTGCCGACAGTTGTCGGAGAACTGGCCTTCTTCGGAGCGGCCCTGGGGTTTGCCCTCGCCTGCTCCATGTTCCTCCACTGTATCCCCGGTCTGAAGAAACTCTTGTGACCGGCATCGCCTGCGTCATGGTGCTCCGCTGCATCCCCAGCCTGGAGAAACTTTTTTGACCGGCATCGCCTGCTCCATGGTGCTTCGCTGCATCCCCGGCCTGAAGAAACTTTTGTGACCGGCATCGCCTTTGTCATGGTGCTCCGCTGCATCTCCGCCTAGATGAAGCTTTTGCGACAGACCTTGGCAGCAGAATTGACGCAGGCTGAGTAATCAATGCCCTGCAGAATACATCTTCAGATTCCTCCCGCTGAGCCGTTTTTCCTGAGGGGAAGGCTGAGCTGGCGGGCTACATTAGTCATGTGAAAAAGAAAGGAGCGTGAGTATATGGAAGCGGACAGTCACGGTCGATTGTGCACTTTTCGAATAGGACCCGCGGGAAATTCCATGCCCATGCTCTTTGCATACAGACCGGTCTGCTGACCGGACCCGTTTTGTCATGATTTTCAACCCATTTTGAAAAGCACGGCAAAGGAGACAGCATCGGCGCGGCCTGCGGCAATACGGAGGTAAACTGGACGATGCTGGATTTTTTCAAGACAAATGATACGCTGATCCGGCGTATCGACGAGCCCGAAGAGGGCTGCTGGATCCGCCTGACAGACCCGACCCAGGCGGAGACTGAATACATCGCTGACCGCTTCGAGATGGACATTGCCGATGTCCGGGCCGCTCTTGATGATGAGGAGAGCTCCCGAATCAGTCTCGAAGACAATTACACCCTGATCCTCGTGGACATTCCTTCCGCCGAGGTCAGGAACAAGCGCCGCGGATACACAACCATCCCTCTAGGCATCCTCCTGAAGGAAGGCTATATCATCACGGTCTGCTCGGAAGAGACGACAGTGCTGGCCCCGTTCGTGGATAGGCATGTGCGGACATTCTCCACGAAGAAGCAGATGCGCTTCACCTATCAGATCCTTTACAACGTCGCCATACGCTACCAGGCCTTGCTCCGCGCCATCGACAAGAAGAGGACGGAATTGGAGGAAGGCATCGGAGAGGGCATGAAGGATTCTGACCTTGTGGACCTGCACGAGTTGGAATCCAACCTCGTATACTTCGCCACGTCCCTCCGCGCGAACGGGGTGGTCCTGGACCGCCTGACCCGCTACGGACGCCTGCGGCGGTATGAAGAGGACGATGAGCTCCTTGAAGACGTCATCATTGAGAACAAACAGGCTATTGAGATGACCACTATCTACCGGGACATCATCAACGGGACCCGGGAGCTCATGAGCTCCGTCATCAGCAACCGCCTGAATGAAGTCATGAAGGTTCTGACTTCGATTACGATTGTTATGAGTATCCCGACCATCATCGGCGGCCTCTGGGGCATGAATGTTCCCGTTCCCCTGGCCCAAGCTCCCTTTGCCTTTGCCATCATCTGCCTGGTCACTCTCGGCATCTGTCTTGTTACCTTGCTCCTACTGCGAAAAAGAAAGATGATGTAATTTTTGTTACGATTTGCAAAGTCGAATCTATGCTTTGCGAATCGTGACGGGCTGAAGCTTTATATTAATACGGGTCGGGTCAGGTCGGGTCATATGCGGCATTTGGGAACATTTTCTTCCTTTTTTGACGGAGTGTCTCCATGGTGGCGTTGAACAAAAACTAGCTTTTGCCGGAAATGGGAACAATTTCCTGCTTTTTAAGAAAAGTGTCCCCATGATGGCGTTGAACAAAAATGGATATATGCGGGGAACGGAACAAATTCCTGCTTTTTGGAAAAAGTGTCTCCATGTGGCGTTGAACAAAAATGGATATATGCGGAAAACGGAACAAATTCCTGCTTTTTGAGAAAAGTGTCCCCATGGCGGCGTTGAACAAAAACTAGCTTTTGCCGGAAATGGGAACAAATTCCTGCTTTTTAAGAAAAGTGTCCCCATGATGATTTTGAAATAGATGGCCTGAGAAAATGCAGCTGGAACAGGATGCCTGAAAAAGGGCAGAATGTTCCACTTTTTTGAAAATACAGGATTTTTCGGATTTCTATGATGGGGACAGTGGCCATGGATTTCGCCTGAAATGTTCCTATATTTTGACAAAGTTCTGTTTTCGCAGATTCTCATAAAGGATATATTTGTTTTACAAAACAGGAGAAAATATGCTTGTCACAATTCTAAGGGTACTTCTTGCGGCGGCGGCCATCATCAATGTCTATGGCTGCTGGGTCATGAACAGAAGAATTGCCGGCGTCTCCAAGGTCTTTCTGATGCCCCTGGTCATCGCCATCTATTTTGCTAAACTGGCTGAGAATGCAGTGTCTGCAGCGGCTTCCGGCGTAGCGGGAGCAGGCACCGGGAATGCAGCAGCGGCTGGCGGAGTGGGGGAGGCTCTTGCCGGGAAGGCGGCCTCAGCACCTGTTACTGCTGGTGGAGTAGAGACAGGTATGGCTGTCGGCGGGAGCGCCGGAATACTCGCGGCCCTTTCTATCCCCCTGCTTCTCGGAATGATCGCAGGCTACCTCGGGGACCTTTTTCTCCTGAAGGACAGCCTTTTTGCTGCCGGCCTCGGGGCCTTCCTCTGCGGCCATATCTTCTATATAATAGCCTTCGCACGCGATATTGTGTGGAAGCCGTCAACGGCCCTGCTCCTTCTGGTCATCATTCCCTATCTCATCTATATCCTCTGGCTGAAGAAGCATCTCATACCCTTCGTTCCGAAGAATATGAAGGCTCCGGTCTTCATCTATATGGCGGCCATTGTAGCTATGAGCGTCTTTGCCTTCCTGCGCTTCTCGGCCGTGGGCAACGGACTTTCGGCGGAATACATCTTCTACACCTTCCTGGGTTCCGTTCTCTTTGTGGCCTCCGACAGCATCCTGGCCATGAAGGTCTTCAAGCGGGACGTGGGTTCCTTCATGGAAGTCGGGGTCATGATTACTTATGTCTTTGCTCAGTTCCTCATCATGTGGGGCATGGTGAATGCACTTTGACCGACCTGCGGGGCTGAGGGAGAAGAATTGTTGGAAATACTGAAAACTTCTCCTTTTTTCTGGTGAGCGGAAGAGTGGAATCGCCGGGAAGGGAGAAGAATTGTCGGGAATGCTGAAAGTTTCTCCTTTTTCCTGGTGAGCGAAAGAGTGGAGCCGCCGGGAAGGGAGAAGAATTGTTGAAAATACTGAAAGCTTATCCTTTTTCCTGGTGAGCGGAAGAGTGGAATCACCGGGAAGGGAGAAGAATTGTCATTGGGGCGAAGATTTTCTCTTGCCGCGGCTGATGAAAAATTTGTTGAACATATATGGAGATGCTTTATGCTGATAGCAGGCGGCTGGAAAGAATTTGATGTCCTCGACTGTGACGGGGGAGAAAAGCTGGAGCGGTGGGGGGACTATATTCTTCTGCGGCCGGATCCCCAGGTCATCTGGAAGACGGGACGCATGGCGCCTGAGTGGAAGAAACTTTCCGGCCACTATCATCGTTCTGCAAAGGGCGGCGGGGACTGGGAAATCTTTGACCTACCGGAGGAGTGGCAGATCGGCTATACACTTTCTTCTATAGAAAAGGAAATCCGTTTCAATCTTCGTCCCTTTAAGTTCAAGCACACCGGCGTTTTCCCTGAGCAGGCAGCCAACTGGGAAATCTTTTCAAAGCTGATTGCCCAGAGGAAGGCTGCAGAGCCGGACCGGGAAGTGAAAGTTTTAAATCTCTTCGCCTATACCGGCGGGGCCACCATGGCAGCTGCGGCAGCAGGCGCCTCTGTGACCCACGTCGATGCAAGCAAGGGCATGGTCTCCTGGGCAAAGGACAATGCAGCGGACAGCGGCCTCGGAAATGCTCCCATCCGCTGGCTGGTCGACGACTGCGTGAAATTTGTCGAGCGGGAAATCCGCCGGGGCAATCATTACGACGCTGTCATTATGGATCCGCCTTCCTACGGCCGGGGACCGAAAGGAGAGATCTGGAAGATTGAGGACTCCGTCTGGTACCTTGTAAACATTTGCGCCCGGCTCCTTTCCGACAGGCCTCTTTTCTTCCTCATCAATTCCTATACAACAGGCCTGCAGGCTTCCGTGCTTTCCTACATGCTTTCCGCGGTTCTCGCAGAGGGGCGGACCGGCGGCGTCGGCTATGCTGAAGAAGGCGGCTCCGTCCCTGAGGCCGGGAAGAAATTTTCCTGCGGCGTCAGCGCCAATGAAATCGGCCTGCCGGTGAAGTATTCCGGACTTGTCCTTCCGTGCGGCGCGTCCGGAATGGCAATTTTTCAGTGATAGGGGACAAATGCAAAAAAACCGGAAATAGGCCCGCTTCATGCCCTGCAATCCGCCGCCGTTCGCCTGCATAGGGGGCAAATGCAATATTTTGTCGCATATTTCCAATGCCAGGGAACATGTGCACGCAATGCGTGCATAAGCCTGCCTGCCGTTCGCCGCGCATAGGGGGCAAATGCAATATTCTGTCCCATAGTTCCAATGCCAGGGAACGTGAACACGCAATGCGTGCACAGACCTGCCCGGCTGGTCGCCTGCAAAGGGGGCAAATGCAATATTCTGTCCCATAGTTCCAATGCCAGGGAGCTTGTACATGCAATGCGTGCACAGACCTGCCCGCCGTTCGCTGCGCATAGGGGACAAATGCAATATTTTGTCCCATAGTTCCAATGCCAGAAAACATGTACACGCGATGCGTGTATAGACCTACCCGGTTGGTCGCCTGCGTAGGGGACAAATGCAATATTTTGTCCCATAGTTCCAATGCCAGGGAGCATGTACACGCAATACGTGCGCAGACCTGCCCGGCTGGTCGCCTGCGTAGGGGGGCAAATGCAATATTTTGTCCCATAGTTCCAATGCCAGGGAGCTTGCACACACAATGCGTGCACAGACCTGCCCGCTGACCGCCGCGCATAGGGGCAAAATGCAAAAATCTCTGGACTTTTACCCAACTCCCCCAAAGCGCCAATTCTCCCAAAGCGCCCCCCAAGCGCCACCTTTCCCCAAGCGCCGGCTGCCCCCAATAGCCGCCCTGAAGATGTATCAAAAAAAGAACAATATTTCTTCGAAAATCCTTGCAGACCGGGGAAAATGTTGGTATAGTACCACTTGCTGTGACATTGATAGCGTAGATGTATGAGATTGCTGTTTCCGCATGAGTGACGGACCAACCCACCGAGCACTGAAGCGGCCGCAGGGAACTCGTACGGAGCGAATGTCAAGTTCAGGAAACTGGCGACAACGTGCAGCTGTACAAACAATCGGTCTACATATGGTAGAAACGCCCGCGGTAAGTCAATTGCGGCCTTTTTCAGAAGAGGCATGCGGACACGCCCGGGGCAGTGTAATGTACAGTCACCACTTGTCGTACTCTTAAAAAGTGCGAATAAGGAGGCGGCTTTTTTTATGGCAACAATGAGAATTACCCTGAAGGCTTATGATCACGAGCTTGTTGATCAGTCCGCACAGAAGATCATCGACACCGT
>JAZASQ010000115.1:0-5968 GCA_036343235.1 Lachnospiraceae bacterium | reverse complement strand
TTTGCTGCTGTCTCAAGTACCTTCTTGTTTTCCTTTGCTTCACCGAGACCGATATTAACGACGATCTTGACAAGCTTGGGAACTTCCATAACGTTCTTGTATCCGAACTTCTCAGTCATCTTTGCGACGATCTCGTTCTGATACTGTTCCTTAAGTCTACTCAACTTGTTTGCCTCCTGCCTTCGTTAATCGATCACGCTGCCATCAACCTTGGCGTAACGAACCTTCTTGCCGTCAACTTCCTTGAAGCCGACGCGGGTGGGCTTGCCGCCCTTAAGGAGCATTACGTTTGAAATGGCGATGGGGCCTTCCTGCTCCACAATGCCGCCCTGCTGATTGGCCATGGAAGGCTTTGTGTGCTTTTTGATCATATGAACGCCTTCGACAAGGACCGTACCTTTTTCAGGATTTACGGAAATGACCTTGCCCTCGTTGTTCTTGTCGGCACCGGCGATGACACGGACGGTATCGCCTTTTTTGATTTTCATTGTTGCCATAGCGATATCCTCCTTACAGCACCTCGGGTGCAAGAGAAACGATCTTCATGAACTTCTTGTCACGTAGTTCTCTTGCAACGGGTCCGAAAATACGGGTTCCGGTGGGTGTGCCGTCATCCTTGATGATTACGGCTGCGTTCTCGTCGAACTTGATGTAGGAACCGTCCTTGCGGCGTGCGCCCTTTACGGAACGAACGACAACGGCTTTTACAACGTCACCCTTCTTGACAACGCCCCCGGGCGTTGCATCTTTGACCGTAGCAGTGATGACATCACCGATATTGGCATATCTCCGTGTGGAGCCGCCCTTTACGCGAATCGTAAGGAGCTCTCTCGCACCGGTATTGTCAGCAACCTTGAGTCTTGACTCCTGCTGTACCATTGGAAAATCCTCCTTTGATTATTTCGCGCGCTCCATAACCTCAACAAGACGGAATCTCTTGTCCTTGGAGAGGGGGCGGGTTTCCATTACCTTGACTGTATCGCCTACATGCGCTTCATTGTTCTCATCATGCGCCTTCAGCTTGTATGTACGCTTTACGATCTTGTTGTAAAGCGGATGCCGTACGTTGTCGCGAACAGCTACGACGATGGTCTTGTCCATCTTGTCGCTTACGACAATGCCGACACGTGTCTTACGAAGATTTCTTTCTTCCAAGATGTTCTCCTTTCCACCGAAGTGGTTCTACCCGGCGGTTTACATTATTCATGAATAATGTAAATCCCCGACGCGGGTTCAGTCAGCAGCCTTCTGCTGCATTGTCATCATTGTCTTAATTCTTGCGATGTTCTTTCTGACCTCGCGGATCCGTGCCGTATTGTCAAGCTGATTCGTCGCATTCTGGAATCTGAGATTGAAAAGTTCCTTCTTTGCGTCGGCGAGGGACTGCTCAAGGTCGGCTTCGTTTCTGCCCTTCAGGTCCTCTTTGTAGTCTTTTGTCTTCATTTACTGCACCGCCTTCTCGGATTCACCGTTGACCTGTGCCCGGCTCATGACCTTGCACTTAACGGGAAGTTTATGCATTGCAAGACGAAGCGCTTCCTTTGCCACATCATCGGAAACACCGCTGATTTCGAACATTACCCGGCCCGGCTTAACTACTGCTACCCAGTGGTCAACCGTACCTTTTCCTTTACCCATTCGGGTGCCGGCAGGCTGTGCGGTAACGGGCTTGTCAGGGAAAATGCGGATGGAAACTTTTCCGCCACGCTTGATGAATCGGGTCATTGCGATACGGGCTGCCTCGATCTGGTTGGACTTGATCCAGGCCGGCTCGAGAGCGACGATACCGTAATTTCCATCGATGATTGTATTGCCCCGGGTTGCTTTTCCGGCCATGGAACCGCGGAACTGCTTCCGGTGCTTAACTCTCTTAGGCATTAACATTGGAGGAGCCTCCCTTCACTTGTCTCTTCTTCTGGGGAAGAACTTCACCCTTGTAGATCCAGACCTTGACGCCTACCTTGCCGTAAGTCGTATCCGCTTCAGCGAAGCCGTAGTCGATGTCGGCGCGAAGTGTCTGAAGGGGAATGGTTCCCTCATTGTAAGTCTCGATCCGGGCCATATCCGCACCGCCGAGACGGCCTGCGCAGGTAGTCTTGATTCCGAGAGCGCCTGCCTTCATGGTCCGCTGCATGCAGGACTTCATAGCCCGGCGGAAGGAAACACGGTTCTCGAGCTGTTCTGCGATGTTCTCTGCAACGAGCTGGGCATCGCGGTCAGGACGCTTGATTTCCTTGATATCGATGGAAAGCTTCTCGCGGTCCTTCTTGTCCTTGCCCTCGTTTACGAGGTTCGAAAGCTCGGTCTTGATCTTCTCGATTTCAGCGCCGCCCTTGCCGATTACAACGCCGGGCTTTGCTGTATATACGGTAACCTTGAGACGGTCGCTGGCGCGCTCGATCTCAATCTTGGAAATGCCTGCAGCGTAAAGCTTCTTCTTCAGGAATTTCCGGATTTTGTAATCTTCATTCAGATCATCGGCGAACTTATCAGCGGGAGCGTACCACTTGGATTCCCAATCCTTGATAATGCCGACGCGTAAGCCATGAGGATTTACTTTCTGTCCCATTTTTTCCTCCTATTACTTCTCATCAAGCACAATGGTGATATGGCTGGTCCGCTTCTCGATGCGGTAAGCCCGTCCCTGTGCCCTCGGCCGGATACGCTTCATGATAGGTCCGCGGTTTGCATAGGCCTCTGCTACGTAGAGGTCCTTTGCATTCAAGCCGTTGTTGTTCTCTGCGTTTGCGATTGCAGACTCGAGAAGCTTCCGGATGACGCTTGAAGCATAACGGGGATTGTATGTGACAATTGCCAGAGCGGTCTCAACATCCTTGCCGCGGATGGCGTCAAGTACGAAGGCTGCCTTTGTAGTGCTCATTCTGGCGTAGGAAAGCTTAGCGGAAGGACGCGTTTCTTTATTGTTCTCGTTTCTCTCACGCTTGATCTGGGTTCTATGTCCGTTTGCCATGATTCTTTTCCTCCTTCCGTCTATTACTTAACAGCGGTCTTCTTTTCGTTGCCGCTGTGTCCTCTGTAAGTACGTGTCTGAACAAACTCACCGAGCTTGTGTCCGACCATGTCCTCAGTGATGTATACAGGGACATGCTTGCGGCCGTCGTGAACGGCGATTGTAAGGCCGACCATCTGGGGGAAGATCGTGGATCTTCTGGACCAGGTCTTGATGACTGACTTGTCACCGGAAGCGTTAACGGCTTCGACCTTTTTCATGAGGCTCTCATCAACGAAGGGGCCTTTCTTAAGTGAACGTGCCATTTCTCTTCCTCCTTACTTAATAGCCCGGCCGTCTTTTCTGCGGACGATGAGCTTGTTGGACTGCTTCTTGTGCTTTCTGGTCTTGAGACCCATAGCAGGCTTACCCCAAGGAGTAGAAGGACCGGGACGTCCGACAGGCGCCTTGCCTTCGCCGCCGCCGTGCGGGTGGTCGTTGGGGTTCATGACGGAACCGCGGACTGTAGGACGAATGCCCATGTGACGCTTGCGGCCGGCCTTACCGATCTTGACGAGGGAATGCTCACCGTTGCCGAGAACGCCGATAGAAGCGCGGCACTCGATGGGAACCATTCTCATCTCGCCTGAAGGAAGACGAAGGGTTGCATACTTACCTTCCTTTGCCATGAGCTGGGCAGCGGATCCTGCGGAACGAACCATCTGACCGCCCTTGCCGGGAAGGAGCTCGATATTGTGAACCATGGTACCTACAGGCACCTTGGAAAGGGGAAGGCAGTTGCCTACAGTAACCTCGGCGTCAGGGCCGTTCATGATGGTCTGGCCGTCCTTGAGGCCCTGGGGAGCCAGGATGTATGCCTTCTCGCCGTCTGCATAGGAGATGAGGGCGATGTTTACTGTACGGTTGGGGTCGTACTCAATGCCGACTACCTTGCCGGGAACCCCGTCCTTTTGCCGCTTGAAGTCGATGATTCTGTACTTCTGACGGTTGCCGCCGCCCTGATGACGAACGGTAATCTTGCCCTGGTTATTTCTTCCCGCGTTCTTACTCTTCTTCGCAAGGAGGGACTTCTCGGGGGTCTTCTTCGTGATTTCAGCGAAGTCAGAACCGGTCATGTTCCTGCGGGAAGGAGTGTAGGGATTGTAACTCTTGATACCCATTACTGATTTCCTTTCATAGTGTTAGTTATCGCGAAACACTCGCATATGTAATACCAGTGCCATAAGTCGGACGTCCGAGGCAAATTCATTTGCCGAAGGACGGAAGACTTCATGGCACGCCCCCGCAGCGAACGCGAAGCGGAACGAAGTGCCGCGGGAGCGTGAGTTGCGGGGCAGGGCGGAAGCTGCAAAGCAGCGAAGCCCTGATGGGATTCATCAAACGGATCAAAGTCCGCCGAAGAGCTCGATGTCCTTGGAATCCTCTGTAAGCTTAACGACTGCCTTCTTGACCTTTGCAGTCTTGCCTGTGGAAATTCCGCTGCGGGAATTCCGGCGGCGGGTCTTGCCGTCCTTGTTCTGAGTCGTAACGGAAGCGACCTTGACGCCGTCGAACATCTTCTCAACGGCATTCTTGATCATAGGCTTCGTAGCCTCAGGGGCAACGAGGAAGGTGTACTTCTTGTCACTCATCTCACCCATGGACTTCTCAGTCACTACGGGGCGAAGGATGACGTCATAATATTCGATCGTAGCCATTATGCATAAACCTCCTCGATAGTCTTTGCAGCGTCCTTCGTGAGAACGACGGTGTCATACTTGAGCAGGTCGAAGACGTTGATGGTGTTCGGGGCTGCCGTGATGACCGTGGGGATGTTCTTCGCGGAAAGAATAATGTTTGCGCGGTCTGCATCCTTCTCGTCGATTACGAAGATTGCCTTGTCAAGGTTCAGGTTTGAAAGAACCTTTGCGAATTCCTTTGTCTTGGGCTCTGTAAAGGAAAGGCCGTCAATCACGCAGAGCTTCTTGTCAAGGACCTTGGAAGAAAGGACACTCTTTAAAGCGATTCTCTTCTCTTTCCGGTTCATCTTGAAAGAATAATCTCTGGGAACGGGTGCGAATACCATTCCGCCGCCCTTCCACTGGGGAGCTCTTGTCGAACCCTGCCGTGCATGGCCGGTTCCCTTCTGTCTCCAGGGCTTCTTGCCGCCGCCGCTTACTTCGGAGCGGGTCTTTGCCTTCTGGGTGCCCTGACGCTGATTTGCCAGGAACTGCTTAACTGCCATATGTACGAGATGCTCGTTCGGCTCGATTCCGAATACGGCATCGGAAAGATCGATCTTTCCTGTCTCTTTTCCTTCTGTAGAGTATACAGATACTTCAGCCATCGATGATTCCTCCTTCCCGATTACTTAGAAGCCTTTACAGACTCTTTGATGGTTACGAGGGACTTCTTGGGTCCCGGAACTGCGCCCTTGACGAGAAGAAGATTCTTTTCAGGGTCTACCTTTACGACGCGCAGGTTCTGTACCGTGGCACGAACGCCGCCCATCTGACCGGGCATTCCCTTACCCTTGAATACACGGCTCGGTGTGGAGCAGGAACCGTTGGAACCCTGATGACGGTGGAACTTGGAACCGTGAGCCATGGGTCCTCTGTGCTGGCCGAGACGCTTGATGGCGCCCTGGAAGCCCTTGCCCTTGGTGATGCCTGTAGCATCTACATGATCGCCTTCAGCGAAGATGTCGGCCTTGATTTCCTGAGCCAGCTGATATTCGCTTGCATTTTCAAAACGGAACTCACGGACGTAACGCTTTGCGGAAACGCCGGCCTTCTTGAAGTGGCCTGCCTCCGGCTTGTTCGTGCCGTGACGGTGAGCAACGGACTTGCTGCCGTTGGCGTCCTTCGTCTTGACCATTTCCTTGTCATCTACGAAGCCGACCTGAACTGCCTCATAGCCGTCGTTCTCTACGGTCTTCACCTGGGTAACTACGCAGGGGCCTGCCTCAAGAACAGTAACGGGGATGAGCTCGCCGTTGTCGCCGAAGATCTGGGTCAT
>JAZASQ010000114.1:0-6012 GCA_036343235.1 Lachnospiraceae bacterium | reverse complement strand
TTTCATCCAGAAAAATCTGAACGGCAATAAGTCAATCTACGTGGAACGCGAGATCGGTAAACGTCCGGTGCTCGCCTTCGGCAACAGCGGCAGCGACACCAGCATGATGAACTACGCCATTGATGCGCGGAATTCCTACCTCGCGCAGGCGTATATGATTGTCGCCGATGACAGCGAGCGCGAATGGGGCACCCAGGATTGGGAAGCAAAGTCCGCCGACTATCTTGCCAAGGGCTTTATCCCGATCTCGATGAAAACCGATTTTGCGCAGATCTATCCGGACGGCATCACTAAAGCTGACGAACAGTATGTTCCCGCCGACGTCCAGCCTTTGGCGGCAGATCACCCCACGCAGGATGCTTTGGACTATAGCACGACGGAGAACTGGGCATATTTTGAGCTCGGCGAGGATCGTGCAGTCGATGTCTTCCTTATCTGCCCGACAGTGGATACCCGGAGTGAGACGAACGCCTTTGACCTCAACGACAAGCTCAAGGGCAATTTTATCTACGCGCTTGATTTGGAGAAAGGTATCTTCGAGGAGACGGGACGGCTATTCTCTCCCTATTACCGGCAGATGTCCATCAATGCCTATACGCTGCCGGAGGCTGAGCGCGAAACGGCCAAAGAAATCGCCTATTCAGACATTTCTGCTGCTTTTCGCTGGTATCTGGACAACGAAAACGACGGACGTGGTATTATTCTAGCCGGATTCTCTCAGGGCGGAGAGATGTGTCTGGAACTGCTGAAAGAATATTACGGCGGCGATAGTGCCGAGGCCCAGGCGCTGCGCGAGCAGTTGATCTCGGTCTATTCCATCGGCTGGATGGTCACGGAAGAGATGACTTCTGAATATCCGCAGATCGTGCCTGCCTTTGGTGAAACAGACACGGGAACTGTTATCTGCTTCGATTGCGAAGATGGGAACGTGTCGGAAACCATCGTCATTCCTGGCGGAATGAAAGCTCTGTCCATCAATCCGCTGAACTGGAAAACTGACGCTACACTGGCAGGCAAATCGCTGAACCACGGAGCGGTTTTTGAAGCCGGCGGCGAACCTATTCCAGAGCTTTGCGGAGCCTATATCGGCGAGAGAGGTGAGCTGATCGTGACCGACGTGACGGCGGCGGATTATCCTCCCGGATTGGATGTTTTTCCGGAAGGCGCTTATCACCTGTATGACTATATGTTCTTCTTCACAAATCTGAAGGAGAACGTCGCAATGCGCACCGCTGTTTGGAGCGCTCAGCATAATCTTTACGAGGCGGCTGCGTAAATACTGGCAGCGCCACTCATGACCAGTTTCAGAAAAGGAGTGACAAAGAGTTAAGAAAAAGATACTTTTTTGAGTAAACAGAACACAAATAAATAGCTGAGATGTAAGCATGAAATATCCGTCCAACAGACGGATATTTCGCGTATTTCCGCAAAAACTCCGTCCATTAGGGGAACACTTCGCCATATAGGAAGTTCCTGAGAAATTGGAAAAACGAGCACGGGCAGAAGGCCTGTTATGAAGAATTAAGGTGAAAAGAATGGCATTTGTTAAAGCGGATTTGAAGAATGAAAAAGAAGAACTGGATAAGCTCGTGGCGGAAAGCGGAGAAGGCAGAAAGGCATACGAAGAGTTCCAGGCCAGGATTGCGCTTCAGCAGAAACTGATCGAGACCCGCAAGGCAGAAAAGATGACGCAGTCCGATGTAGCGTATGCGTCCGGGCTGTCACAACAGGCCGTCAGCAGAATTGAAACCGGTTCAGGGGCAACAATCAGTTCTTTGATAAAGTATCTTATGGGTATTGGATACAGAATAGATATAAAAAAGATCTGAAATAAAAGAATCGGTATACTGCCTGTACAAGGCCTTGATTGCCGTGGTATCCTATACGGCCCATCTGGGAGGTCTGGGGACATTGCTCATCATATTGGTAGTTCAATTAGTTGACACAACAGAATTACAGTTTGATTTATCGGGCAGCCAGTGCTCGATTCTTTGGGCTGGAAACGGAGTTGTTTTCTATCCAGACGATACGGAGGACAACGCAATCGTATTTAGGGATTCAACCTTTGTAAGCGAGGATTCTCCATCCTCTTAGGGTGGAGATGAATCGCCCCTTCTTCACTTTTGAGTACCCCGGTCATACACTGCTTTGTGCTTTCTGGCGCTTGGTCACCAGGTGGTCTTTGATGCCGGATGAAGTTGCCAGACAAAGATAAAGAGAATCGGAAAATATCAGAACAAAAAATACGAACAAATGTTCGATTAAAGCTTGCTTTTCTGCCTCTCTTATGGTATAATATAAGTCAGTATAAAGACAATGATAGGGGTGAAGATCTAATGGATAAAGCCATATCTATAGATAAACATGACCGAAATCAGCATTCAGTATATTTGCTCTATTATCATCTGATCCTTGTCGTAAAATATCGCAGAAAAGTATTTGACGACAGTATTTCCGAACGAGCCAAGGAAATATTCTGCTATATCGCGAAGGGATACGACATCACTCTGGAGGAATGGAATCATGATGAGGATCATGTTCATGTCATGTTCCGGGCGAAGCCGGCAACGCAGATCAGTAAGTTTATTAATGCTTACAAAAGTGCCAGCAGCCGCCTTCTGAAAAAGGAATTCCCTCAGATCCGCAGCAGATTATGGAAGGAATATTTCTGGAGCAGGAGCTTCTGCCTGCTTACCGCTGGCGGTGCCCCGGTAGAAGTAATCCGGGAATATATCGAAAGTCAGGGGAAAGGAGGCCGAAATGGGAAAAAGTTATAAAGCGTACCGCTTCCGTCTGTATCCGAATAAGCAGCAGGAACAGCAGTTTGCAAGGACCTTCGGCTGCTGCCGTTTCCTGTACAACCATATGCTGGCGGATAAAATAGAATTCTACCGCAGGACAGGCGGGATGCTGAAAAACAGACCGGCAGATTATAAAAAGGAGTTCCCCTGGCTGAAAGAAGTGGATTCCATGGCTCTCTGCAATGTCCAGATGCATCTGGAGTCTGCATACAGGAAGTTCTTCACAGAACCGAAAACGGGATTTCCCAGGTTCCACTCAAAGCATCACGGGACAGCGAGCTATACTACCAATGTTATAAACGGAAATATTCGCCTTGTTTCAGGCAGACTCAAGCTTCCGAAGATGGCGCCGCTGAAGATCATCCTGCACCGCGATGTCCCGACAAAAGCCAGGCTGAAATCCGTCACTGTCACCCGGGAAGCTTCTGGGAAATACTATGCCAGCCTTCTGTACGAACAGGAAAACTGCGAAAACCAAACAGTCCTGCCTGTCCGTGCGGATAAGGTGCTGGGAATAGATTTTGCCATGGCAGGACTGGCTGTGTTTTCCGATGGCACGAAGGCGGAATACCCGATGTATTACCGGAGAGGTGAACAGCGGCTTGCCAGGGCGCAGCGGAAACTGTCCCGCTGCAAAAAGGGCAGCCGGAACTATGAGAAGCAGAAGCGCAGGGTCGCTATATGTCATGAAAAAATACGGAATCAGCGGGCGGATTTTCAGAACAAGCTCATCTATCGGATCGCCGTCAGCTACGATGCGGTCTGCGTAGAGAACCTGGACATGAAGGCCATGAGCCGCGGGCTTCACTTTGGGAAAAGCGTTATGGACAATGCCAATGGGCGTTTCCGGCGCAGGCTTGAGGAAAAAATGGCGGAAATGGGGAAGACTTTTATCAAAGAAGACAGATTCTTCCCTTCCAGTAAGCGCTGCAGCTGCTGTGGCAGAGTAAAGGCATATCTTCCCCTGAACGAAAGGACCTATCGCTGTGAGTGCGGATATGTGGAGGACAGGGATGTGAATGCGGCGATAAATCTGAAAATGGAAGGGATCCGCATTCTGGGAGCCGTATAAGAAAAAGGAAGTATAGGGGGAAAGATATTCCTCTATTACGAATACGCCCGTAACCGGGCAAAAGAACCGGGGGACGCCCGGGGATAGCTTGCGAATGCTCAGTCCATAAGGACTGTCGAACAAGAAGCCCCCACTTCTACGCGAAGCGAAAGTGGTGGGAGTACGTCACATACTGCGACACACTCTGCGCCAGCCTGTACCTCGCCTCCCGGATCGCGCCGGCCTCCCGCTCCGTGATCCGGTCGGGTGTCGTCTTGTTGATGGTTTTCCGCAGCTCATCAAGATCGCCCTTAACCGTCCTTTCCGCATGCCGGTCAAGCCCGCCTCTGCGCTCCTCCAGCGCCTTCTCGACCCGGTAGGAGTAGGCCTCGGCCTCATTTCGTATGTCAATGAGCTCCTGCCGCCGCATATCCTCGCTCTCATAGCGGGCCGCGTCCTCCCGGGCCCTCCTGATCTCCTCCTCCGACATGTTGGAGGACGAGGCGATCGTGATCTGCTGCTGACGGCCGGTCCCGAGATCCTTCGCGGAGACCTGGACGATGCCGTTTGCGTCGATATCGAAGGTCACCTCGATCTGGGGCACGCCAGCCGGTGCCCGGCGGATGCCGTCCAGCCGGAAGGTCCCGAGCCGCTTGTTGTCCCGGACAAATCTTCTCTCCCCCTGATAGACGTTGATGTCCACCGCGGACGGAAAAGGCGCCGCGGTTGTAAATATCTTGCTGTACCTGGTCGGTATTGTCGAGTTCCGCTCAATCAGTCTCGTGGCGATGCCGCCGACCGTCTCGATCGAGAGCGAGAGCGGCGTGACGTCGAGGAGCACCATCGCGGCAGCCTTGGAGCCCGCCGAAAGTGTCCCGCCGAGCTTTCCGCCCTGGATGGCTGCGCCCATCGCGACGCACTCGTCCGGGTTGATGTTGCGGCTCGGCTCCTGACGGAGCATGGTTCTCACCTTGTCGATGATGACCGGCATACGGGTTGAACCGCCGACCAGCAGGACCCTGTTTATATCGGCAGAAGTCAGGCTGGCATCCATGAGGGCCGTGCTGACCGGCATCTCGGTCCTCTGCACGAGGTCCCGGGTCAGGTTGTTGAAATATTCGCGGGTGATCGTCATTTCCATGTGGAGCGGGCCATCCCGCCCGACCGTGATGAACGGCAGGTTCACCGTGTAGGAGGCGGCTGTGGAGAGAGCTTTTTTGCATTTTTCAGCCTCTTCGAGAACCCGGGACATCGCGGTGCGGTCCTTCCTCAAATCCACGCGGTTCTCCTTGCGGAAGGTATCCAGCATGTAGTCAGCGAGCCTTGCGTCCCAGTCGTCGCCGCCCAGATGGTTGTCGCCGGCGGTCGCGAGCACCTCGATGACCGAATCTCCGAGTCTTATGATGGACACGTCAAATGTCCCGCCCCCGAGGTCGTACACCAGCACCGTCTGGGGCTCCCCGTGGTCGAGCCCGTAGGCCATCGCGGCCGCTGTCGGCTCGTTGATGATGCGCCTGACATTGAGCCCGGCGATCCGCCCGGCGTCCTTGGTCGCCTGCCGCTGGGCATCATTAAAATACGCCGGCACCGTGATCACCGCATCCGTCACACTCTCTCCGAGATAGTCCTCAGCGTCCTTCTTCAGCTTGGTCAGGATCATCGCGGAGATCGACTGGGGCGTGAAGGTTGTCCCGTCGATCCTGACGGACCAGTCCGTACCCATCTGCCGCTTGATGGAGGCGATGGTCCTGTCCGGGTTCACCGCGGCCTGGCGCTTTGCGATCTCGCCGACCAGGCGCTTCCCGTCTTTTGAAAATGCAGCCACCGAAGGCGTTGTGCGCCCTCCCTCCTTATTTACGATGACGACCGCGTGGTCGCCCTCCATGACGGCGACGCAGCTGTTGGTGGTTCCGAGATCGATTCCGATGGTTCTGGCCATATCTCTACCTCACTAAAAAGTTCATTTAAAAACATGCGGGGACCCTGAAAGCCCCCGCATGACCCTTTGCCAATATTTACTTAATCAGCCCGCCTTCCGCATCAGCCAGCCCTTGATGTCGGACACGCCGCGGAACGTCTCGAACTTGTCTCCGTCGACCACGACCAGCGTCGGAGCCTGACGGATCCCGTATTTCATAACCAGCTCTCTCTCCTCGTCGG
>JAZASQ010000113.1:0-6081 GCA_036343235.1 Lachnospiraceae bacterium | reverse complement strand
GCCGGCGTTGAGAAGACTATCACCATCAAGGGCGAGACGAATGCAAAGGTTACCGCAACGAGCGGCAATACCCAGACCTGGGAAGTCAATGCGGATGCCAAGCCCGTGACTGCCAATCCCGTCGTTACCTACCGGCTCTATGACCGCAACCGCGGCGAGCACCTCTACACCTACAGCAGTGCAGAACGCGACATGCTGGTTAAGTCCGGTTGGAAGGAAGAGCCTTCGTCTATCAAGGTTCTGCCCGTATCCGCAACTGAGGGCGTAGCCATCTACCGTGTATATAACCCCAACGGCGGCGGTACCCACATGTACACCCAGAATCCCGCTGAGGTTCAGTTCCTGCTGAACAACGGCTGGAAGGAAGGCAAGATCGTCTTCAAGACCGCTGAGTCCACAAACGCGGACGCAGTTCCTGTATATCGTCTGAAGAACCCCAACAGCAAGAACGGCGAGCACCAGTTCACGACAAATGCCGCTGAGCGCGCAATGCTCATTAACGCTACATGGGGCGATGAGGGAGTTGCCTTCTACTCATTCAAGTAATTTGTGACTTCTTCTGAGGCTCAACTAAAAGTCAAACAATAACTCCGGTTCTCGAAAGGGGACCGGAGTTTTGCTGTACCAGGAGGGCCATTTCATATTATCTGACCCCCTTCCGCAAGATTTGGCCACTTTGGAAACGGGATTCGGCGAGCGCGTTTTTTCTTCCGGGAGTATAGTACAGACAGTTCAAGGGAAAAAGAACTTGAACAGCGGCAGACCGCCGCAGAAGAAAAGAAGAGGAAAGGAAGTGTTCACTATGCTGAAATTCATCAAGGAATCCTGGAACGAATACGTTGAATTCGTTGGTAAGTATGGCGTTTCCAATTTCCGTCTTTTCTAAACTACCATTGCCAACCCCCTTTTTACTTTTTATAACCCCCCTTTTACAAAAAGGTCCTGCATCCCCCTGCAGGACCTTTTTGTATGCTATAATGCCCATGGGTTCCTGCAACTGCAGGTGCAAACATTATTATAATGGTAGGGATAAGAGAAAGGACAGCGCCATGTTCAAAGACACGTACGACGCCACCGCAAACACAGCTGCCATCAAGGTCTCCTTCATGAAGAAGAATCCGGCCGGTTTCTTCATCCTCTCTATGCTGGCCGGGGCCTATATCGGCTTCGGGGTTCTTCTGGCCTTCACAATCGGCGGCCTCCTGACCGGTCAGCCCTACACAAAAGTCGTCATGGGCTGTGCCTTCGGAATAGCCCTCTCCCTCGTGGTAATTGCGGGGGCCGAGCTCTTCACCGGCAACAACCTCGTGCTGTCCGCCGGTCTCTTCAAGGGGACGGTGAAGATCAGCGAGGCCCTGACCCTCTGGCTCTTTTGCTGGCTGGGCAACGCCTGCGGCAGCATCCTTCTTGCTTTCATCTATAAGGCCACCGGTCTGGGTACCGGCGACGTAGCTGCCTTCATGGCAAATGCTGCCCTCGGGAAGATGACCGCAGGTCCCGGAGCCCTGATTGCCCGCGGCATCCTCTGCAACATCCTTGTCTGCCTGGCTGTCTGGTCTGCCAACCGCTGCAAGAGCGACTCCGGCAAGCTCATCATGATTTTCTGGTGCCTCTTTGCCTTCATCACAACCGGCTTCGAGCACTCGGTTGCGAATATGACACTGCTCACTGTCGCCCTCCTGACCCCGGCCGAAACCGCCGTCACCTTGGGCGGCTGGTTCTATAACCTCCTCCTTGTCACGCTCGGGAACATGATTGGCGGCATTGTATTCGTCGCCCTGCCGTACTTTGTCGCTGCGAAGGAAAAAGCCTGATAATTGCTTGCAATAAACGGTGGAGTCGGCACGCAATGCGTGCCGGCTCTTTTTCTTTTGTGTGTTTCCTTCTGCCGGCTCTTGTTGAAGACGGGGGGCAAAAAGTGTATAGTTAGACAGCTATGAAAGAGAAAAAACCCGTCAGCAAGACACGCAGTAAACTCTATCTCCGAACCCTGATCATCGTCTTTTTCGATATCGTGACCCTGGCCCTTTCCGGCTTCGTCGCCCTTTGGGTCCGGTTCGATTTCAGCATCAATCAGATCACGCCGAAATTCCTCGAGACCCAGATCCGCATCACGCCGCTGGTTGTGGCGTCCTTCCTGGCTGTTTATTATTTTTGCAAGCTCTATCGCTCCGTGTGGCGCTTTGCGTCCGTGTCGGAGCTCAGTCGGATTGTGCTTGCCTACATTATTATAATACCTGTCCTCATCGTTGAGCATTTCGTGGTCGGCTTTCACCTGCCGCGAAGTACATACCTGATTGCATACACGCTGGACTTCCTCTGCTGCGTGGCCATCCGCTTCTCCTACCGGATTTTCCGCTATTGGGCGAACCGACGGCGGACTGCCAACACGGACGACGCAGAGCGGGTCATGATCATCGGGGCCGGCAGCGCTGGGCGGGAACTCCTGGCGGATATCTCTGTTTCCGAGCACGTCAGATACCAGGTGGTCTGCATTATTGATGATAATGTAAACACCCGGGGCAAGTACATCGGGAACATTCCTATTGTTGGCGGGCGCGATGACATCCCTGAGATGGTCGCCAAATACGATGTCACAAGAATCATATTTGCCATCCCCTCAGCTGACGCTGCCACGCGGAAAGCAATACTCAATATTGCGAAAAGCACGGGCTGCAAGCTGCAGGTCATCCCGGGTCTGTCCCAGCTGGCCAGTGGTGAAGTTCATGTGACCCAGCTCCGGGACGTTGACATCACAGATCTTCTTGGCCGGGGCGAGATTCATGTAAATAATGAAGAAATTTTCGAAGCCATCCACGGGAAGACGATCCTTGTCACCGGGGGCGGCGGCTCTATCGGCTCCGAGCTCTGCCGGCAGATTGCGGCGTCGGGCCCCAGGCAGCTCATTATTTTCGATATTTATGAAAATAATGCCTACGACATCCAGCAGGAGCTCCGCCATGACTACCCCAAGCTCAACCTCGTGACTTTGATCGGGTCTGTCCGGAACACGAACCGGGTGAACTGGCTCCTTCGGACCTACAAGCCCGACGTCGTCTACCACGCGGCGGCCCACAAGCACGTGCCCCTGATGGAGGATTCGCCGGACGAGGCCATCAAGAATAATGTGCTCGGAACCCTGAAAATGGGCACTGCCGCAGCTGAGAACGGGGTGAAACGCTTCCTTCTGATTTCCACGGACAAGGCTGTGAATCCCACGAATGTCATGGGGGCCTCGAAGCGGATCTGCGAGCTTGTGATCCAGATGCTGGACCGCAAATACCCGGATACAACCTTCTGCGCTGTCCGCTTCGGAAATGTCCTTGGCTCCAACGGGTCCGTAATTCCTCTTTTTAAGAAGCAGATTGCGGCAGGCGGGCCCGTGACCGTTACGGACAAAAACATTATCCGCTACTTCATGACGATTCCCGAAGCTGTGTCGCTGGTACTTCAGGCCGGCCATTACGCCAAAGGCGGGGAGATTTTCGTCCTTGACATGGGAGAGCCCGTGAAGATCGACGATATGGCCCGCCGCATGATTGAACTCAGTGGCTATACGCCGGATGTGGATATCGATATCGTCTACACAGGACTTCGCCCGGGCGAGAAGCTCTACGAGGAGACCCTCATCGATAAAGAGCACAAACACCTGTCAGAGACAGCAAACTCGACGATTTTCGTCGAGGATCCCTATCCCCTGGACGATGCCTGGTTTGCGGAAGAGCTGCGGAAACTGGAGAACGCCTCGAAATCCGAGGTTTCCGGAGACAAGATCCGGGCCCTGATCCGGGAGGTCGTCCCGACCTACATCCCCGACCGCGACCGCAAAAAAGCATAACAAAAAAGCCCTGTTTTTCGGTTTTCTGAACCGTTGAAAACAGGGCTTTTTATATCCGAAAATTGTATTTGATGGTATCGATTTAACAGGTAAACTTTCAGAAGGCCGCCTCGTAGATGGCGATGATGTCCTCCTTCGTCAGGGGAACGAAGCTGGTGCCGGTTCTCCTTGCGGCTTTTTCAGCCATTGCGTCAAAATTATTCTTGTCAGCTATTCCTGCGGCGCGCAGGGAAGAAGGGAGTTCCAGCGTTTCATGGAGGAACTCCTTTGTTTTTTCTATGGCGGTCTTTGCGGCGTACATGTCGTCAGACTCCGTCACCCCCCAGACGTTTCGCCCGTAGGCCGCAAATACAGGGGCTGTCTTTTGCGATAGGATGTGCTCCATCCAGACCGGAGTCAGGATGGCCAGGCCCACGCCGTGGGTGATGTCGTAGAAAGCCGAGAGCTCGTGCTCCATGGGGTGGATGCACCAGGCCGGGGCATTGCCCATCTTCGTGATGCCGTTGATGGCGTGTGAAGCCGCCCACATGAGGTTGGCACGCGCATCGTAGTTGTCCGGCTCTGCGAGGGCCTTCGGCGCATTACGGATGATGACCTTTAAGAGCCCCTCTCCGAAGGCCTTCTGTACATCGGCAGTTTCAAAGCTGAAATAATTTTCAAACGTGTGGCTCATGATGTCAGCGCTGCCGGCGGCCGTCTGTCTCTTTGAGACGGAAAACGTATAGGTGGGGTCGAGAATGGACATCGTGGGAGCGAGAGCCGGGGCACTCGTTCCCCATTTTTCGTTTTTCGTCATGTCGGAAATGACCGCAGTGGGATTCATCTCCGAGCCTGTAGCTGCAAGGGTTACGACGGAATAGATGGGCAGGGCTTTTTGAATCAGGCTCCGGTCCAGGACCAGATCCCAGGGGTCCCCGTCGTATTTGGCTCCGGCTGCAACTGCCTTTGCGCAGTCAATCGTGCTGCCTCCGCCGATGGCCAGGGTCATGTCGATGCCTTCTGCTTTGCACATCTCCACGCCCTTGCGGACAGACTCAATCCGGGGATTGGGCTCGACTCCGGGCAGGTCATAGACCGTCAGTCCGGCCTTTTTCAATATTTCCACAGCTGTATCATATATGCCGTTTCTCTTAATGCTGCCGCCTCCGTAGACAAGCAGGACCTTTGTCCCGCTTTCTCTGAGTTCGGAAAGGTGGGAGATCTGTCCCTTTCCGAAGTGAATCCGCGTCGGAATATATAGCGTGAAATTGTACATTTGCAGTGCCTCCTTCTGTAAGTCCTGTCCATTATACCTTTTCGGGCGCCAATCTGATACAATACTTTTTGTGACAGGAGAGAAGATGAAGAAGAAAAAGACCGGAAAAAAGATATTATGGACCCTGCTGATAATTATAGCGGCGGGGGCAGCGGCGTTTCTAATATACTGCATTCCCTATTATCATGCGAAAGGGGCTCCGGATTTTACCGCTGACGGGACGGTTTCCGTGTCCGATGAGGGAAAGTATATTTTCTATGACGGGCCGGGAGAGAGTACAGCATTGGTCTTCTATCCGGGCGCGAAGGTGGATGAAAAAGCCTACAACGCCCTGATGGTCAGTCTTGCGGAAGACGGAACGGACTGCTTCCTCGTGAAGATGCCGCTCCATCTGGCTTTTTTCGGGAAGAACCGGGCTGATATTATTCTGGATGCCTATGATTACGATACCTGGCTCATGGGAGGGCACTCCCTGGGCGGCAGTATGGCTGCGGAATACACGAAAGGCCATGAGGAGAAGGTTGACGGGCTGGTCTTTCTGGCCTCGTTTTCCGCGGCGGATCTGACCGGTGATTCGAAACTGCGCTGTCTGTCCGTCTACGGGAGCCGGGACCGGGTATTGGACCGCGGAAAATATGAGAAGAGCAAAAATAATCTGCCCGACGGCGCACTCACGGAAATCGTGATTGAAGGCGGAAACCACGCCGGGTATGCTTACTACGGGCCGCAGAGAGGGGACGGAGAGGCGGAAATCTCTGTGGAAGAGCAGATTGAAAAGACAGCGGAGGCTGTGAAGGTCTGGCTTACGCAGGCCCCTTAAGGACATGGAAGGAGCATTCCTATGGCGTTTGCGCTCATTCTCACAATTTTGCTTCTTGCCGTCATGGAGCTGAACAAGAACACGATTTTGGGCTGGCTTCTGGCGGCAGCCGCCTTCGCGCTTTATATTATTCTCAGGAAAAAATTTCTTCCGGAACGGAAACACCGG
>JAZASQ010000112.1:0-6102 GCA_036343235.1 Lachnospiraceae bacterium | reverse complement strand
GGAGCAGGGGAAGTCCCGGGCCCTGAATGCCGCCCTTTATAATTCCCAGGGCAAGTACATCATCAATATCGATTCCGACGGCCAGCTCGAAGAGCATGCCCTGTATAATGTCATCCGGAAATTCGAGGCGGATGAGGAATTAAACTGCATTACCGGGGCTATTCTCACCGACCCGGACCGGATCAATGATACGGACAGCCTCTTCCTCCGGCTGGTGCGGCAGCTGGAATTCGTGGAGTATGCCCAGGCCTTTCTGGCCGGGCGGTCCTATGCTTCGGAAACGAATTCCGTCTACACCCTGTCCGGGGCATTTTCGGCCTTCCGCAAGTCGGCCATCCTCGACTCCTGGATGTACAATACGGAGACGGTTTCGGAAGATACCCACATTACTTTCCAGATGCGCTACCTGAAGGGGCAGCGGATTGAGGTCTGTGAGGATGCCCTGTTTCTTGTGGATCCGATTGAGGGCTGGAACAAGCTCTACACCCAGCGGCAGAGGTGGCAGCGGGGAAGCCTGGAAGTCGCCCACATGTTTACGGCCAGAAATCTGAAGTTCCGAAAGGCCCTGACGGATGTCAACGTCCGGACCCTGCTCTTTGACCACACATTTGCCTTTCCCCGCATGATCTGGTACCTGGCCATGATCTGCCTGCAGGCCATGCGGTATTCCCCGACCGTGATCTTCTATTCGGTCCTCATTATTTTTGCCCTATATATCCTTGTGGCGTATTTTTATGCCTTTTCAGCGGCCTGGTTCCTTCGCATCAACCGGAAGCTGCAATCCTATTATCACCGGCATTTCTGGTGCGTGGCCCTGCTGCCGCTTCATAACTTCTGCCTCTTCTTTGTCCGCTTTGCCGGGATCATCAATTCCATTTCCACGGACAGCACATGGAAGACCCGGAACCTGAGCGAGGAGTGGGGGGCCTTTACCGGAGCCCTGAGGGAGGAAGTCAGAAAACCCCTGGCCATCAGGGAGAAAATATATCGCATTTTCAATAATGCAGAGGAAACAGGGGACAGCGGCGAAGCATCGTATGGCCCCGTTGACGGATATCACCAATGAAAGAAAAGAAACAGAAGGGCAGACACGTTTTCGGTCAGACTGTCCTCATTACAATTCTACTGGCCATAGCTATAGAGCTTGTGTTTGCGTGGCAGATTGCCGCCTATGAGAACGGCATCCTGGATGTCAACGCCTTTCAGCAGGACGCCTACGTGAAGCTCGTGCTGGACCAGATTAATCTCGAGGAAAACCGTACCAATGAAGAGATCATAGAGAAGATCCTGGCCACACTCGATACGACGGGCAGCCGCTATTGGACCCTGTCTGAGAATCACACCATGCTCTATGTGCAGAATGTCTCCGGCTCCAATACCTACCGGAATCTGACAGCGGAGAGCTATTACAGCGACGCCAGTGCGGCCGACTTCTTTTCTTCCCTGGAGAAGGACCGGGTCATCCACCGGGAGATTCGGGTGGAAGGGCAGGAGTATGTGGCCTCCGGGGCCTTATTTTCCTATAATGGCAGCGAATACAAGCTCTGTCTGCTCTCTGACCGGGAAGCTCTACTGAACAACAACAAGTATCTGGCAGCAAAGGTCAATCTCTATATTCTCGTGACTGCGGCCTGCGTTCTTCTTATCTTTCTGCCCTCCTTCTTTGCCTACCGCTATCGGAAGGAGCAGTTGAAAAATGCCGACCTTCGGAAGGAGAATGCCGAACTGGGAAAGAACCTCGAGGGGGCCAGCCGCCGCCTCTTCAAGCGGGCCTATTCGTCCGCCTATCTGATGCCGAACGGAAGAGGACGCATGAAGACGGATTTCAATCGCAGCTATCAGATGAAGTTCTACCTGAACGCCCGGCATTATATCTGGATCGGCGGAGAGAAGGGGGCAGCTCATCCCCACACCTGGGAATTCGGCCTGACCATCGGGTTTAATTCCTCTGAATTCGTGGAGTTTTCGGTCTTTGAAAAGGGCATAGATGAATTTCTGGCCCCCTATCAGAATCAGCTGTTGAATGAAGTGGCTCCATTTGATCAGATTGTTCCGACTCTTGAAAATATGACCGAT
This sequence comes from Lachnospiraceae bacterium, assembly GCA_036343235.1. GTDB lineage: Bacteria > Bacillota > Clostridia > Lachnospirales > Lachnospiraceae > RUG306. The sequence continues at coordinate 4,026 of JAZASQ010000112.1, read as the reverse complement.
GAATTTTCCGGGCCCATGGCGGAGCGCATCGTTGATGCCGGCGGTACCTTGCTCAAGATTGAGGCTTCAGAGACACCGACCCGGTCCTATGTGATCGAACTGGGCAAAAAGGACAAAGCGGACGACTGATGGCAGAGAAGAAAAAGCATAATAATATTATCCTGACCATCCTCTTCGCCCTGATTCCGATTGGATACGCCATGATTGCCTATGGCCTGATGGCGGGCGTTTCCACAAGCGGCATCTATCCGACCGGCAGTGATGTGACCTACCATATCCACCGGGCAGACCTCGTCTACCGGGGACTGGTCAGCGGAAATTACTGGCCTTCCTATGATCCCCTCTGGTACAACGGGGTGGAGATCCTGCGCTACTGGCCGCCCCTCACAGCCTATGTTATGGGTCTGCTGGAGCTTGCCTGCGGCGGAAACAGCTTCACGGGCTACGTCCTTTTCACGGGCGTGCTCTATATTCTGGACGCTCTTTCCTGGTACATCATAGGGGCAAAGTCCGGCCGCCGCTTCCTGGGGGCTGCCATAGGTGCGGTCTGGTTTTTCCTCCCTGTCAATATGTTCGTCCTCTTCGGGGCCGGAAACCTGCCCCGGGCCCTTTCGAGCGCCTTCGTTCCCCTGCTCCTTTTTGCTGTCTCTGAATATATGCGGACCAGGAGATGGAGTCATCTCATTGCCATTTCCCTCCTGATGGCCCTGACCATATTCTGTCATCTGGGCTACGGGGGCATGGTGGCTCTTGGAATCCTATTCTTTCTCTTCCTCTATATCGCCATCAACCGGCGGACGACCGGCTTTTTTGATGTCGTATTGGCCCTGGTCCTGGGCTTTGCCCTGACAGGCGTCTGGCTCATTCCCTCCTTGGTCGGCGGCATTTCGAATGTGGATTCGTCGGAAACGATGGCCGGCTTTTTCCAGTCCCTTTCCATCACCCTGAACCCCGTCCGCAGATATGCAGCCGGAGACCTTCCGGTGTATTTCGGCCTGACCGCCTTCGTTGTCGCCCTATTGGGACTTTTTGTCAGCAACAGGCAGTGCGCGCCGGGCTTCTTAAACGGAATTCTGATCTGTCTCTTCAGCTCAACAGCCTTCTACCCGGTCTTCAGAAGTCTGCCCGGAGGCCAGTACATGTGGATGATGCGTTTCTTCTCCTTCGGGGTCTGCTGCATTGTCCTTAGCTTTCTCTATTGGAAGACATTGAAAAAATGGTTCATCCTTCTGATTGCTGTATTTACTGTGCTGGACTGCATTCCCTCTCTGTATATGGCTTTCGGGAATCAGTCTGATGAACAGCCGTACATACGCTATGACAGGGCCCAGGCCGAAATGCTGGTGGATGAGGCAAAGGCGATGACGAAGCAGCGCCTTCTCGTCTTCAACGAAGGCACAGGCGGGGTCATTGACGCCTACCTCATGTCGGACTGGCGGTCGCTGACACCAAACGTCTTCGGGGCCGGCTGGGAGGCAGCCAATACCGCATCAAACATAGCCCAGCTCAACCGGGCGGCCAATGAAAACCACTACGGTTATATGTTTGACCGGTCCCTGGATATGGGGGCCGACACCGTCCTTGTCCGCCTGCCGGTCATCAGGGACTATAGTTTCCGGCCGGAGGAGGTCATTTCCTCTGTGGATGCGGCCGCATCCTCCTGCGGCTACAGCCTCTGCGACAGCAATGAATATATGCGGCTTTACCATCTTGCTGACTGCCCCGATCAGTGGGGGACCGTCACAAAGTACAGGGGAATTGTCATCGGGAGCCAGGCTTACCGGATTGCCCTTGATTTTCCGGTCTGCCGGGAGGTTTCAACCACGAATTTAAATGACTTTACTTACGACGACCTGAAGGATTATGAAGTCATTTATCTTTCAGGCTTTACCTACGATGACCAGACAGAGGCGGAGAATCTCATCCTGAAGCTGAGTGAAAACGGGGTCCGCATTGTCATTCTGGCGGACGGGATCCCGGAGAATCACTCCTCCCACAACCGCAACTTCCTGGGCGTTTCATGTAACGACGTGAAGTTTGAAAACGGCTTTCCGGAGCTCAATACCGTGGACGGGACCTTAGATACCCGCCTCTTCCCGGTGGATATGAAAGAGTGGAACACGGTATCCCTCGACAATCTCGGGGAAGTCTGGGGGACAGTGGAAGATGACGGCTTGTCCTTACCCTTTTACGGAACCGGCAAAAATTCAAATTTAATTTATGTTGGTTTAAACCTGACCCTGTACTATGGTCTCACAGAAGATGAAGGGGTAGGCAGGCTCCTCTCCCGGGCCATGAACTTAGACAGCAGCGAGCTTCCTGACCGGCGGGTCGTGGCCCTGCAGGAAAGTCTGTCGGATACCGGAATCACCATTACCAGTGATGAGGATAATGTAAACACCGCCCTTGCCTGGCACGACAGTTTTGACAGCGACCGGCCGCTTGCAGAGGACAATCACCTCGTTCATGTGGACAGCGGGACGACCGAGATTACCTTTACGTATCCCTACTTCCGCTACGGCCTTCTTGTCAGTGCCCTTGGTCTTCTGCTTCTGATTGCACTTGCGGTTTTCAGGAAGAAAGCGGGTGAACACCATGAGAATAGGAATTCTGATACCGGCATATCAGCCGGATGAGCGGATGGTGGCTTTTGTCAGGGCCTGCGTGGATGCGGGCTTTGAAGTCACTGTGATAAATGACGGCAGCACGGAAGGCCTTGACTGTTTTGAAGAAGCCGCATCCTTCCCCGGAGTCACGGTCGAAGGCTATGCGGACAATTGCGGCAAGGGGCATGCCCTGAAAACGGGCCTTGCTGCCATGAGGCGGCGGGGCTACACGGGTGTGATCACGGCGGACGCGGACGGGCAGCATTCGGTCGCGGATATACAGAAAGTGGCAGCGGCTTTGGAGGCCCGTCCGGATACCCTGATTCTGGGCAGTCGGGATACGGAGAAGATGCCGCCCAAGTCCCGCACGGGAAACCGCATGACCCGGCGCCTGTTCGGTCTGCTCTATGGCATCAGGCTGTCCGATACCCAGACCGGTCTCCGGGGCATCCCCCTGACGGGCACTGCAGCAGACGGTCTTCTTTCCCTCCCGGGAGAGCGCTACGAGTATGAGATGGAGATGCTGCGGGAATCCGCAAAGCTCTTTTCGGGCGGCATTCTGGAAGTGCCCATCGAGACTATCTATTTTGAGAATAATTCAGGAACCCATTTCCGTCCCCTGCGCGACGGCGGGCGGATCTATGCAGTGCTCTTAAAGAGCCTGCCTGTGTTCCTTTTGTCCTCTCTGGCGGCCTTCGGCGTGGATTATGGTTTCTTCAATACCTTTTTCTACGCCCTCTCTCTGGGGACGATTGCGTCAACGGTCCTGGCCCGGCTCATCAGTGCAACGGTCAACTACACTGTCAACAAATACGGGGTCTTCCGGGCAGACAGCGGCAAGACCAGGTACAATCTGAAGAATTACGCCCTGTTGGCGGCGGCCATTCTGGCGGTAAACTCCGCCCTCATGTATTTCTTTGTGAATATCCTCGGCCTTCCCGCCTTTGTCATGAAGATCCTTGTCGAAAGCGGGCTCTATATTATTTCCTTTACTGTTCAGCAACGGCTGGCGGCCGGAAAAGGAGGGCAGAAACAGGCTGCTTCCGTGAAGTCGGGAAATAAACCTGCCCATACGGAAAATGCCCTTCCGTTAGAAAAAAGGAAAGACAATCACGGATTAATGTTCAAAATATTTAATTAAAAAACTTGACATACTGATTCAACAATCGTATGCTGTCCATTGCTTGGTTAAAAATATTTAACTAAACGATGGACAGCTTTTTTACGCCCCGGGGCACTGATGCAAAGCCGGGCGGAAACGGAGGAAAATTATGACACTTGAAGAACTGCAGACAATTATTGCCGATACCCTTTCCTGCGACAAGGAGGAAGTGACTCCGGAGGCCGCTCTGATTGACGACCTTGGGGCGGATTCCCTGGCTGTTGTAGAGCTGCAGATGAACATTGAAGAGGCCTGCGG
>JAZASQ010000111.1:0-6116 GCA_036343235.1 Lachnospiraceae bacterium | reverse complement strand
TGGCACTGGCCGCCCGCCGGACGCCCATGCGGCGCGAGCCGATGGCTTCGGCAGAATTATCTATGACGGTCTCCCCGTTTGCATCGACATAGGTTGTTGCTGTATCAGCTGTTGTACCGTCTGCAGATGCAGCAGCCGCTGAAAGATCCGCTGTAACGTCCGCGGCGGCATCTGCCGTTGCGCTGTCTGCAGCGGCATCTGCCGTTGCCAGGTCTGCCATCCCGTCTGCAGCGGCGTCAGTTCCTGTCGTGTCCGTCACCATGGAAGCCGAAAGGTCCGCGTCCGAGGCGGCCGTATTATAGAGGTCCATGGTGTTCATCTGCAGGTAGGACGCATCCGCAGTGCCGGCTGTAGCATAAGCTTCTCCCTCCGACAGCATGACCGGGGTGAAGGTCACTGGCTGAACAGTCGGATATACGATTTCCGGCATGGGCTCTGTCGTATAGGAAAGGACGTAGCCCTGGGCGTTTAAGTCCACCACGGTCTGGTTGACCGCGGAGCCCTCAGGGGCGTGAATCCGGACAGTAGAGCCGATATCGAAGTCCGAAGGATCAAAGATGGGATCCATGGAGACGGTCCCTATATCCGTCAGGGCACTGCAGCCGATGAAGGCGGTCTTGCCGACGGACCGGGTCATGGCCGGAATCTCGATGGCGGTGATACCGCTGCGTTCAAAGGCGGATTCCGTGATGGCGCAGACCATTTCCGGGATCTCGACAGCGGTCAGGCTTGTGCAGCCGGCAAATGTGTAGTCAGGAATCACAGCCAGTCCTGTAGACAGGTGAACAGCAGCAAGGGAAGTGCAGCCGTCGAATACGTGGGTGCCCAGCATGGACACATGGTCCGGCATGCCGATCTGCAGCAGACCGGAATTCTGGAAGGCGCCGTTTCCGATGGTGAGAAGACTGTCCGGCAGGCCGATCTGCAGCAGGCTGACGCAGCCGGCAAAGGCATCGTCCCCTATGGTATCAAGGGTAGAAGGAAGGCTGACATTCAGGGTGATGAGGGTCTCGTCAGAGGCCAGCGCAGCTGTATCGGCAAAGGCATTGGCCCCGACCGAGGTCACGCCCTCTGCCACCGTAATCGTTGAAATCCGGGTCCGGAAGGCCTCCCAGGGGGTCTGATCCCGGACGAAGTCCCCCATGGGGCCGGTCCCGTTTATATAGAGGATTCCGTTGGCATAGGCCCAGGTCACACTGCTGCTCCAGGTCCCTGTCGAGGCGTCTACCGGCCCGCAGTAGCCGGTGGCCGACTCATTCGCTGTTTCGGCATCCGCCGCGGAAAGCACCAGCCCGAAGGGGAGCATGCAGAAGATGACGGAAATCACTACAACGATTGCCAGCAGTTTCTTTTTCATGAAAAACCTCTCTGCCCGGGGGCCGGGCGAAAACGCACGCTTTGCGTGCCATCGTAACCACAGTTATTGATATTATAGCATTCCACAAGAAAATGTGGTAATTATTTTTGAAAAATACAAGATGTGGTTCGGTGCCGGCCCGCCTGTTCCCGACTTCATCCGGACGGCAACTCAGCCCTCCTACTCGTTTTCCGCCTTCGCCGCCTGCTTGTCATCGAATTCTGCGATTTCAATCGCGTTCTCGTCTGTAGAGACCTCGTACCACGTATATTTGTTCGCGCAGGTATAGGCACAGGCAACACCGTTTTCCATGGTCCATCCCTGTCCGCAGCCGCTTTCAAGCCCGTTTTTGAGGGCTTCCGCCTTTGCCCTGGTCACGGCCCGGTCGGGAATCGGGGTAGAAAAGGCGCTGTCCACGGAGCCGCACTGTTCCAGCCCTTTCCCGACTTCACTTACGAAAGCATTGAGGTCATCAAGTGTGGGCACTTTTTTCCCGTCTAAGCTGTATAGCTCATACTCGATCTCAATGATCTTTCCGGTATAGTCCATCTTGACAGAAAAGCCGTAGGGATCAAACTCCGATTCGCTGTCCCGTCCGTAGTCAAAATAAAGCCCGACGGTATCGTACTTCGGCGCATTGATTTCCCTGTCCGAATAGGTGCTCCGCAGGCCCGGAAAGACCTCGTCGAGTTCACGAACGACTGCCCACCGTTTCGCCATGTTCGCTTCGTGGATATTATTATTATGATTAATATAAGGCACCAGGATACCTGCAGATAAAAGTATGGGCAGGAAGAGGGATACAGCCCGGATGGCGGACAGGCGGCGCATGAACTTTTCGTTTTCCTCCCAGTCTCCTCTCGGATGACTGATTTCGTCGAGATAGGCCCGGGACTTCCTTCCGGTCGCCGCCGTTACGAGGCAGATGACGGCAGCCAGAAGGCAGAGGACGCCTATTGCCACGCCGAGACCGGCCGCTGCCGGAAAATAGTCAATTTCCTCTCCGAAGTTTCTTTTCTGATACTCAAAAGCCGCGATTTCAAGCCCCAGAGTCGCCGCCCCACCGATGAGCAGACCGGTGCCAACCGTCACGAATGTCTGATTGCTTTGCGCGTATGTATGCGTCATAAAAGTTCTCCTTATGTAAAAAGGCTCACCTGCCCGTTTTTTGCGCACAGTGCGGAAGCCATTTTAGCAAATGCCCCTGCCGGTCACAAGGACAGAATCCGAAAAATCCGCTGTCGGCAGTATGTTTGCAGCTGTCTTCTGCCGCCTGTGGTTATTTGCTATTTGATTTGCTGCCCTTTGGTTTGCAAGATTTGGCCACTTTCCGGAGGGCTTTCGGCATGCAGGCATTTCCTTCGGAGACTATACTTCGTCTTGTAAAAAGGAAATGAAAAAAACAAAGAAGAAAAGCACCGGAAAGGCAGTTCCGGTAGACAAGGAGGCACAAAATGAAGAAGTTTTTCGCTGAAGCATGGCATGATTACATGGATCTCATGGCTCAGATCTGCAAATACGGAAACCCTATGCGGCTTTTCTGATCTGGCCAGGTTTTCAAAGAGGTGAACAGTATGTTTGAAGCATTTGCAAAAGCCCTGATCCGGCGTTACTGGTACGGGGAAGAATTCGACGACTGATTTCCTTTTTACATAAGACAATACCCCAACTTACAAAAAGCGCCGGGCCGCATGAATCTGCGGTCCGGCGCTTTCTCATTCTTATTTCGGAAAATTACTGCCAGCCCATGACCAGTGTCACGATTCGCAATGCGAAGAGGGCGAAGATGACCCACATGACAGGGGTGATCTCCTTGGCCTTTCCTTCGCAGACCTTGAGAATGGTCCAGGTCAGAACGGCGAACATGATGCCGGTGGCGATGGAGTAGGCAAGAGGCATCATGACAATTGCCATGTAGGCGCCGACCGTGTCTGCAATATCGCCGTCGAACTCAATGCGCTTGACGGAGCTGATCATCAGCATGCCGACATACATGAGGGCCGGAGCCGTCGCGAATGTGGGGATAGCCAGGAAGATGGGGGACAGGAGCAGGGATACGATGAACATGCAGCCCGTCGTGAAGGCTGTCAAGCCCGTCTTTCCGCCTTCAGCCACACCGGCGGAGGACTCGACGAAAGAAGTAATGGTGGAAGTACCGAGGCAGGCGCCGGCTACCGTACCGATGGCGTCGGAAAGAAGGACCTTTCCTGCCCGGGGCAGCTTGCCGTTCTCATCGAGAAGGCCGGCCTTATCCGCAACGCCGACTACCGTGCCGACCGTATCGAAGAGGTCGACATAGAGGAAGGCGAATACGATGGCGATGAAGTGTAAAAGGTGCTGGCCGGCCCAGACGAAGTTGAAGTGGAAGGCTGTCTTCGTGATGCCTGAAAGCTGCAGGCCCTGGGAGAAGTCAGGGAATACGGAGTAGATGCCGGCGTCGGGATTTACGACATACCAGCCCGTCTTCTCTGCGATCATACCCATAATCCAGGTCACGATGATGCCGATGAGGACAGAGCCCTTTACATTATAATGAACGAGAACGAGGGTGATGATGAAGCCGATCAGGGCCAGAGCCACCTGGGGCTGGGAGAAGTCGCCGAGAGCCAGGGGAGTGGAAAGTCCCTCGGGGTTTACGACGATGCCGGCGCCCTTAAGGCCGATGAAGGCGACGAAGAGGCCGATGCCGGCCGAGATGCCGTTCTTCATGTTCATGGGAATGCCGTTCAGGATCTTCTCCCGGGCCTTGAAAAGGGAAAGAATAATGAAGATGATACCCTCGACCAGGACTGCCGTCAGGGCAATCGTGAAGGCATCCGCTTCTCCCCCGAGCTCATCGAGGCAGACCGTGTAAGCGAAGTAAGCATTGAGGCCGAGCCCTGCGGAAAGGGCAATCGGGTAGTTGGCCAGGAAGGCCATGACAAATGTGGCAATTGCGGAAGCCAGCGCCGTTGCAACGAAGACGCCGCTCCTGTCCATGACGGTTCCCAGGATGTTGGGATTCACGGCCAGAATATAGGCCATGGTCAGGAAGGTTGTCAGCCCGGCCAGGACTTCAGTCCTGACGTCCGTGCCGTGCTCTTTCAGATGAAATATTTTTTCCATGCATTTCCCGGCATCTTTGCCGGTCCTCCTATAGTGTGCCGGACGTCCTTCCGCCGCCTGACGGAAGTCGCGAAACGCCCTGCAACGGATGCAGTTTATCATAAAAGAGGTTTATAAACAATTTATAAATACGATGAAATGTAGCCGTTCGACTCGACTAAGTTCCGCCTGCGCGCGTACGCGCTTGCCGTCGCTAAGTCTCCCTGCATCAATGTCCCTAAGGCTCCCACTGCGTGCTTCGCACTTGTGACAGCCTAAGGGACATAGAAAAAAGCCCTGCAGCAAGACTCCCGGAAGAATCTGCCGCAGGGCTTTATATTAGTCATGAAAATGTATTTCAGCTGACCTTCTGCTGAACGTCAGCCTCTGTCTGGAAAGCGGCAAGCTCGGGGTGCTCGCGATGCTCCTCGGAGTAGTTCGAGTAGGCCTGCTTCTTGTGGGTCTGGGAAGCCCAGATCTCGTCGGCCACGGGAGCCCACTCGGCAGCGTAATCCTTGTTCTTGGCGCAGAGCTCGTCGGCCTCCTCAGGCGCTTCGAAGTTCGTCTGATGGGCGCCGGTCCGCTCGACCATGCCGGAGAGAATCTCGGGATTCTCGAGCATGGGGCAGGGACGAAGATGGTTCCTGTTGAAGGGCTGACCCTTGTGGTACTCCATGAAGAGCGGGGACTGCAGCATCTCGAGAATGCTGTTGTCGTGGATATTCGTATCCGAATAGTGGATGAATACACAGGGCTCGGCGTCGCCGTTCGCATTGATGTGGAAGTAGTTCCGGCCTCCGGCAATGCAGCCGCCGACGTACTCGCCGTCGTTCTGGAAGTCCATAGGGAAGAAGGGAATGTCGCATTCAGGCGACCGCTCCCAGCGGATCTTCCTGATGATCTCCTTCCGCTGCTCAACGGTGGGAAGCAGATCCATGACTGCGTTCTGGCCGACCGGCATATAGTGGAAGTAGAAACCGAAATGGGCGCCCTTATCCGCCAGCATCTGGATGAACTTGGGATCCGTGACAGCTTCGATATTGGCTCTCGTGTAGCAAATGGACGTGCCGAAGAGAATGCCGTTCTCCCGCAGCAGATCCATGGCATCCATGACGTGCTGATAATGGCCGTTTCCGCGGCGGGAATCGTTGGACTCCGGCGTACCTTCAATAGAAAGGAGGAAGATCAGGTTGCCGAGCTTCTTGATCTTGTCGCACATTTCCTGATTGATAAGGGTGGAGTTTGAATAAGCCGCGAACTGGCAGTCCTGATGTTTCTCCATAAGCTTCAGGATATCATTCATGCGGACGGTGGGCTCGCCGCCGGTCATCATGAAGAGGCGGGCGCCGAGTTCCTTGCCCTCGGTCACGATCTTGTCCATGTCCTCGAAGGTCAGGTTTGCCTTGTGACCGTAGGTGCCGGACCAGCAGCCCGTGCAGTGCATATTGCAGGCCTGCGTCGGATCGAAGAGGATGAGCCAGGGGATATTGCAGTGATACTTCTCGCGGTTGGCCCGGATGGTCTTCGTACCGTCGAGGAAGGCTTCATAGCCAAGGTTCAGAAGAGTCATCTTCGCCACATGGGGATCCGTGTGGTCAATGATGTCATTGATCATCCGCATCCAGCGGTTGTCGGGGTCTTTAACGACTTCCCGTACATGGTCGATATTGGCCTG
>JAZASQ010000110.1:0-6168 GCA_036343235.1 Lachnospiraceae bacterium | reverse complement strand
CCGCCGCCTTCAATCAGGACGCCGTCAATTTCCCGCTTCCCCAGCTCTGCCATCAGGAATTTCAAATCCACGTGTCCGTCCGCAGGCGGTGTCTCAATGATTTCCACTCCTGCTGCCTGTAAAGCCATTTTCTTAGCTGTCAATTCGCCGTATCTTGGAGTGACCGCTCCTATAGGCTCCCCTGAAAGGGCGCGGTGCGTCCAGTGGACGCACGTTTTCGCGCCGACCGGAGCGAAGCGGAGAACGCCGGATGTCCTGTGGACGTCCTCTTGGCGCCGACCGGAGCGGAGCGGAGAAGCTGGCACGCCTTGTGCGTGACTGAGGGGTAGTTTCGCAGAGCACGCCACAATCGTCCTGACTTCCTTCGCCGTCTTCACAATCTGCGAATCCAGGGGAATGCGAAGATGCGAGTCACAGATGATGCGAACGGGATTGCGTCCGGAGAAGCCATCAAGCCTTCTTCTCTGCTCCTCATCAAGACGGCAGGTCAGCAGCGGGTCATCGGCAAGGATCGTCCCGATCCCGGCGAGGATCCCGGTGTAGCGGTTGCGGTCCTCATGGGCCCTCTGTCTTGCTTCCTCCAACGTGATCCACTTCGAATCCCCGGTCACCGTCGCTATCTTCCCGTCCAGGGTTTCCGCAAATTTGCAGATGACATAGGGGGTTCCGGTCGTGATGTAGTGGAAGAAGACGGCATTGATGTCGAGACACTCCTGCTCCAGGATTCCGGTAAAGACTTCGATTCCATTGGCCCTCAGAATCTCAATTCCCTTCCCCGCCACCTTGGGATTGGGGTCGCCGGCCCCGACGAAGACCCGGGCTATCTTCTTTTCAATGATAATGTCGGTACAGGGAGGCGTCTTTCCCGTGTGACAGCAGGGCTCCAGGGTCACATAGAGGTCCGCCCCGGCTGCGTCTTCATCGCTACAGTGAAGGAGGGCATTCCGCTCCGCGTGAAAGCCGCCAATCTCATGGTGATAGTCCTCGCTGACTATGCGACCATCCTTCACAACGACGCAACCCACAAGGGGATTCGGATTCACGCGCCCGGCGCCTTTCATGGCAAGGACTAACGCCCGCCGCATGTAGTTTTCATGGATTTTCAATTCTTCGTCTGTCATAAAAAAGACCTGCCTTCAAAAATAGAGGCAGGTCCAAAGCCTATACGTAAACGGCCCCGGAAGAAAGCTTCCGGGGCCGGATAAGTACACCAAAGGTCGTGAAATAAATTTCACGCGCATCTTTCTTCTCTCATCCCGACTGTCACGGTCGGCTCCGGGATTTCACCGGATCGTGCACACTTCTCAAATCCTGAAAAGCAGTTGCTTGCGGGCTTTACCGCCGGTAGGGAATTCATCACCCTGCCTCGAAGAATTATTTAATTGTGGTTACCTTAGCACTTCAGGTGTCCTTTGTAAAGCACAAGTTGTAATTATTTTTATTACATCAGAGGGCGAACGGCTATTTGCCTCGTCAGGCTGCGCCGGGTCCCAAGGAGTTGTGAGTGAGAAATGCTGAACTGTCAGGCCGTATACCTGAGTTTTCCCTTCATCTGCTCCGCCTGAAAGCACTTCTGGCAGTCCTGCGCGCAGGGGGCAAGATTGATGCCGTCATGAAGCAGGGCCCGGGTACTGCGCTTCCTGTTTTCTTCAATGGCAAACAGGACTTCGTGATAGGGAATGAGCGGATCGATTCCGGCCAGGGCCAGGTCCGCATACAGGGGTGCCGTGACGGCAGCCCGGATGGTTCTAGTGATACAGGGGAATTCCTTCCCACCCGTTATCGGGTCGCAGGGAATGCCCAGGCTGGCCTGCAGGGCCATGGAAGCCGCATGTTCCACCTGGACCCCGTCGCCTCCGCCGAGATAGGTCACGGCCCCGCTGCCCATGGCGCAGCATACGCCGGATTCTCCGACACAGCCCGAATTTCCGCTGGCCTGACAGTTCGTATAGGCAACGGCCCCGAGTCCGGCCGCAACAATCAGGCTCTCTATCACTCTTTCATGAGGAATATTCTTCGCCTTATAGACAGCGTCAATGGCGCTGAAGAGGTAGCCGCCGCCCGTTCCCATGGGGCCGGGCACGATTTTCACCCCGGGCACCTTCGCATTCACGGCCATGGCGCTGCGGATAATCCGCTGGGTAATCGGATCTTCAAGGCCCTTCCCATCACTCAGATACCTGTCATAGGCTCTTCCGTAGATGGGAAGATTCGGAGTGTCTTTAGCATTCTCATAACCTATGGTTTCAAGGGAATGGATCTGCCTGTCCAGGATGTCAAATATTTGCTCGAAATAATCCCATATCTTTTTTTCATCCCAGCCGGAGAAACGCTTTTCATACTCGATGGCCGCTTCCACGAAGGAAATATTTCTTTCCGCAGCCGCTCCCCTCCATTCTTCCACGTTTTTAAAGAGCTGGGGTTTTCTGTCCTTCGTCGTCACCACCGGCAGGATGGCCGGAAGCAGGCGGTATTCGCTGTGTCCTTCCAAAATCCGGCCGGCCGCTTCTGCTGTTTCAGCCTCCGAAAACTCCAGGAAAAGGGCTTCCTGTCCCTTCTCATTCCGGACGTTCTTTGTTTCCGCAAGGGCTTCCTGTGCTGTACTTCCTTCCAGAAAACTCTGAAGGCGATTCTTTCCTTCTGCCTTCAGGTTCCAGACCAGCAGGGCATAGGTGTCTCCGGGCCACTCGATGGGAAAGCCGTTGATCCGGTAGGTCCGTATCATACCTCCGCCAATGGAGGCGCCGACCAGCTCGCTTTCTTCGCCGGCCCGCCCCGTGAGACGGAACGTAATGGAGCCCGGGTATTCATTATCCTCATGAAGCTCTCCGAAGGAGTAGGAAATCCCGGCCTTCCGCGCCAGCTCATGGGCCGAAAACAGGCGTTCGTCGTCGGGCAGGAAGTCCTGGATGCCGCCCAAAAGGCCCCTGTCTTCCATCAGGTTCCCGAGGGAGCGCATCCGCTTCTCGCCCGGATTGAAAAGAATTTCCACGCCTGCGGGCTCACTGATGAGTGTGTGCCGGGCCACGCGGGCAATCCGGCTCACGCCGGCAAAGCTGCTGCTGGAGCCCGGCTGCATGATGGGCCCGAATACATCATTGAAAAAATCCGGATAGAATATTTTTGCCATTCTTCACATTCACCTACGTTCTATATGCCCGACCCTCCGTACACGTCGTCGGACGTCAGAATCTGCAGATTGGCCTGATTTAAGAAGCGGGCGGTCCTTTCCTGCTCCGGGTGCAGGAACACCTTTTCCGGTGTTCCCTCTTCAACGATCTTCCCTCCGTCCAGAAGCACCACTCTTGTCGCCAGGCTCCTCACGAAGCGCATCTCATGGGAAACGACCACCATGGTCATGCCGACCTCTGCAATCTTTGTCATTACGCTCAAAACTTCTCCGACCCATTCGGGATCCAGAGCGCTTGTCGGCTCATCAAAAAGGATGACCTCGGGGCGGACGGCCAGGGCCCGGGCAATTCCCACCCGCTGCTGCTGGCCGCCGGACAGGAACTCCGGATAGGAATCCGCCTTGTCCAGAAGACCGACCTTGTCGAGGAGCTCCCTTCCTATGTCCTCTGCCTCGGTCTTCTTCATTTTCCTGACAAGGATCAGGCTGTCCGTCACATTCTGCAGGGCCGTCCTGTTCTTGAAAAGATTGTAATGCTGGAAAACCATGGCGGATTTGCTCCTCAGATGCCGGACATCCCTGCGGGAAATGACCGGCGCTGTAACGGATGCATCCGCAATCTCTATACTTCCGGCATCCGGCGTTTCCAGCAGATTCAGAGACCTTAGGAATGTGGTTTTTCCGGCACCCGAGGGACCGATCAGGGTCACGATTTCACCCTTTTCAATCGAAAGGTCAATGCCGGCCAGGACCACATTGCTCCCGTATGATTTTTTCAGTCCGCTGACCCGAATCATCTGACGGCACTCCTCTCATATGTTCTGAGTTTCTTTTCAAGCAATGCGAACAGCTTTTCCAGAATGAAGCAGCATACCCAGTAGATGGCCGCAACCACTATGTACACCTCAAAAAAGCGGAAGGACCTGCCGCCTACGATTTTGGCGGCCGCCATGATTTCCACGACAGAGATGTTGAAGACAAGGCTCGTTTCCTTCAGAAGGGAGATGAACGTATTCCCGAGTGAAGGCAGGGCTGTCAGAAAGGCCTGGGGCAGAATCACCCTGTGCAGGGCCTGAAAAGTACTCATATTGACACTGTAGCAGGCTTCCAGCTGGCCGGCGTCTACGGCAAGCAAAGCGCCCCGCAGGGATTCCGACATGAAGGCCGCATTGTTCAGTGTCATCGCTATGATGGCAAACACGATGGCCGGAATGCCGTTGACGGAAAGGTTCGCCCCTGTCCCTTCATTGATGGCCCTGAGAAGGACCGGTATGCCGTAATAGGCCAGCAGCAGCTGCACCATGGCCGGGGTCCCCCGCATCAGGGAAATATAGACCGCCGCAATCTGGGTCAGGACTGTTACGTGAAAGAAACGAATCAGGGCCACAAGAAAGCCGAGGACCAGGGCAACGGCCCCGGACAGGACGGCGATATACAGGGTCACCGGCAGATACGCCATGATCTGCGGCACCGTGGACAGCATGAATTCGAAATCAAATACCTTTCCCATAAAAGAACCTTTCACTCATCTGAATCCCGGACAGCCAATCAGGCAGCCATTCCGGCCTTACTGGCCGAGGATGGCTTCCTTGGTGGAATAGTCTCCGCCCAGATACTGCTCGCTGATTTCAGCCAGCTTTCCGTTGTCAATCAGGGTCTGCAGAGCCGTATCGACAAGGCCCTTCAGGTACTCGCCGTCCTCATCCTTCTGATAGAGCCAGTATACAGGGACAGGGTCCACGTCCTTACGTACGACATAGTCCACATCGAGGCCCTGTTCCTTGATGACATTGGCTGCGACCTGGGGAGAAGCCAGCGTGGCATCGGCCCGGCCTTCCTGAACTTCCAGAAGGGCTTTCGAAATATCGCCGTCCCCGTAGACTACGTTAATGGCATCGTTGTGCTCCGCATTATAGGTTTCGATAATATTGGCATTGGAGCTCCCGACGGCAACCGTCACGGTCTTGCCCTGCAGGTCGTCGATGGACTTGATGTCGTCCCGGCCCTTCTTGTAGGCAATGGCATTGACATCCCAGGAATAGGGAACATCGCCGAAGAGGTACTTCTCCTCCCGCTCATCTGTCTTGGCTGCCTCACTGACAATCAGGTCATACTTGTCCGCCTCAAGGCCGGCAAAGATTGAAGACCATTCAACAGCTTCATAGGTGAACTGCACTTCCGGAATGAGCTCATCCACAGCCTTGGCCACGGCTACGTCATACCCGTCCGGCTCCCCGGCCTCGTTGACATAATTGAAAGGTGCATAGGCGCCTTCTGTGGCGATGCGGTAAGTCTTCACTTCACCGTCCGCAGATGCAGTTTCCGAAGTCTGCGAGTCGGAAGCAGAGGCTTCAGCAGAAGTATCGGTTCCGGCGTTCGTATTGTCTGTCTGGGAAGCGGAGGTTCCGCAGCCGGCCAGGACAGAAGGTACAAGAGATGCAGCAAGGATTAAGGCAAATATTTTCTTTTTCATGATTTTTCTCCTTTTCAATTTTCGGATTTTGGGCAAAAAAATACCCGGCGGCTTTTTTTAGCTCCCGGGCAGATCTAAAGTCAGACGAATTGATAATCTGTTGCATCAACAGATACGGGCACCAAAAACTGCCCCCGCCGTCAGATCTGCGCGAGAGTTCAGCATTCGTCCACATCGAAAATTTTCTCTGAGAAGTCCTTCAAACAGATGAAGCATTTTCGTAACCTCCTTCTCTATTTCCTATCATTTTTATAGGTTGTTGAGAGATTAATACTTTTTCCAGGCCATGTCAACCGTTTTTTGAAAAAAAAGACGTCGGAAAATGCCGCCAAGGCATTTCCCGCCGTCTGAAAGTCCGCAATAATCAAGCCGTTCGTGAAATCAATCTCTTTTGAAGGCCTCACATCTCCTCCGTAAACTGCCGCGTGTAGAGCTCATGGTAGTAGCCGTGCCTTTCCATGAGTTCTTTGTGGGTCCCCTGCTCCACAATCTTCCCGTCTTTTACGGCCAGGATGACGTCCGCATCGACTACAGTCGACAGGCGGTGGGCGATGATGAAGGAGGT
>JAZASQ010000109.1:0-6171 GCA_036343235.1 Lachnospiraceae bacterium | reverse complement strand
GGGCCTATAGGTGCCGGCAAGACAAATGTCCGCCACCCAGCCAACAAGCTTTGGGCCTACAGGTGCCGGCAAGACAAAAGTCCGCCACCCAGCCAACAAGCTTTGGGCCTACAGGCGGAGGCAAGACAAATGTCCGCCACCCAGCCAACAAGCTTTGGGCCTATAGGTGCCGGCAAGACAAATGTCCGCCAAGCTGCCTGCCGCTCTTGGGCCTATGGCTTGTTTCAGGACAAATGTCCGCCAAGCTGCCTGCCGGCGTTGGGTCTATGGCTTGTTGCAGGACAAATGTCCGCCACCCAGCCAACAAGCTTTGGGCCTACAGGCGGCAGGACAAAAGTCCGCCAGATTGCCTGCAAGCTTTGGGCCTATAGGCGGCGGCAGGACAAATGTCCGCCAAACTTCCCCTCCGCCACCCAGCCAACAAGCTTTGGGCCTGCAGGCGGCGGCAGTGCGGGCTACTCCCGCGGCGGGAGCTGCAGCAGGCGGGAGGCGTTTGTGTGGACGATGTAGACGAGTTCGTTGGACTCGCGGAAGACCGTGTCGGAGGAGCCCATCTGCTTGACCTGGATGAGGTCGGCGTTTCGGATGTCCTCCCCGTCGATGATCAGGTGCTGGCCGGTCTCGTAGGACGTGGAGACCTTATGGCCGTTGACGAAGACCTTCGACCACTTCGTGAAGCCGCTTCCGTAGATATGCAGCCTGCCGCCGAAGAGATAGGCCCGGTCCACGACGATGTCGTGGGTACCCATTACTATATCTGATGCCGGATACTTGTCCTTGTCATCCCCGTAGGCGTAGCGCTTGCCGTAGAGGAGGTCGTACTGGAGCATCTCGAGATTCTTCGCATAGGCATCGGACTCGAAGGAGACCCCGTTCGCCATCTCCCGCTGGTTGTAGGAAAGCATGGTGCCGTCGTGGAAGCCCAGGCGGTCGAGATACCGGCTGACAAGCTGGTAGGAAGACAGGTCTTCATCATGCTTTTCCATGCCGAAATTGTTCCAGGTGATGTACTTGGTCTTATATGTGTCGCCGGACCTCACCTCCCGGTCTGTAAGGCCCATGGTGGGAATGTGGTCACCGAAGGCGATAAAGAGGGTGGGCTCGTTGCGCTTCGAGAGCATGTCAATATAGGATTTCAGGAACTCGTCCTGGTGGTGAATCATATTGACATAATATTCCCACTTGTACTTCGTGGCCTCGTCTTTGCCTTTTGTCTTGACATAGACCTCAGGGTCGTCAAATACCTTGTAAGTAGGGTAGTTTCCGTGGGTCTCAACAGTGATGGTGTAGACGAAGTCGCTCTGGGGCGTATTGTCCATGGCCTCATCCGTAGCATCCGTCAGGATATAGTCCAAAGGCCAGGAATTCAGGGGATTATAGTCCGTGATGTCCAGCATCTCCTTACAGGTGAAGGAGTCGAAGCCCATCTGGGAAAAGGCGTTTTTGCGGGAATAGAAATTGCCCCCATTATTATGAACGACATGGGTGCCATATCCGACAGTGTGCAGGTCGGACGCGAAGGACTCGCAGTCCGTCTGTTTCAGAATCGTCTTCTGGGGGTACTCCCCGGGCCCGAAGTAGCGGCAGGACATGCCGGTCAGGATCTCAAACTCCGTATTGCAGGTTCCGGCGCCGACCACGGGCACCGTGAGATGGCCTGTCGAATAGTTCTGCTCTAAGTAGTGGAAGAAGGGGTTGGGGTCCTCGCTGGTCTCGAGAAATTTCACCTCGGAGGGATCAATATAGGACTCCAGCAGCATGACGACGATATTGGGGCCGGTCTCGGCACTGAAGTCCGTGGAGTTCTCAGCGATATAGCGCTCGTCTTCCTTCACAATCTTCTGCACCGCGTCGGCGCTGTATTTCACGGGCTTTCGCATGCCCCGGCCGAAGGCGCTCATGGAAAAGCCGTAGAGGTAGCCGTTGTCGAGGTAGCCCTGGGCCAGGTTTCCGAAATAGGAATCGATGAGGCGGGTCTTCTGCAGGGTGCCTGTCAGGACAGGGAGGCTTAAAAAGGCCAGAAGGACCAGAATCAGGCGCATCTTAAACGGATATTTGGGCGGGATCCGCTTGCAGGAGTGGAACTTCCGCTTCATGATGTACCAGAAAATGACGATGGCTACTATTATTAGGACGCTCTCTCCCTTGGACATATAGCCTGTGTTCTGCATGGTCAGGAGGTCGCTGATCATGCCGATGTCGGAAAAGCCGAAGGGGGTGACCCGGTTCAACAGGATGATCCCGTTGGCGATGCCCATGATGACGAAAAAGGCTGCCACCAGGATCCGCGTGAAAGTCTGCCGCTTCGTCAGGAAGCAGAGGGTCAGGAAGACAAAAATAATATAGGAATTATAGAGGTAGGCCACCGGGTAGTTGGCCATGAAGCGGAGGGCTTCATAGGCAGAATGGCGGCTGATGGCCTCGATCACGAAGCAGAGGATCAAGGCGAAGGGGATATGCAGGACCAGGGCATGCCGGTCCATGAAGGACGGCGGATTCTCATTGGCCTTGGGCATCGTGAATATTTTTTTAATAGTGCTTTTCACGCGCATAGATTTGAATATAGGGAAAAATTCAGTATAATAATTGTCTGCGGTGCCCGAAAACGGGGCACATCCGGGCAGGGCCGAAAACACATAGTATCTGAAAGGGTTGTAAAATCCGGCTCTGCAAGGAAGGTATTATAGCACGCCGCCACTTGACTTACAATTTACAAAGAAGGAATTTTCTCTTGAATCTTACGTTTCGAACGAAGGGCCTGCCCAAGGGTCTCATACGCCGGGTCCTCCTGCTTGTGGGCCTGTTTTTGGGCTGTCTTATATTATTCTTTTTCATACTGAACTACCAGCACAAGGATACGACGTCCGAGATGTCCGCCCCGACGCTTCCCACAGTCTCCCTGACTGCCGGGGGCAGGGAAATCAGCGCCCTCCGCGCCTACACGGCCGAGATGGACGCCTGCTACATGCGGGACGCCGTTGCCCCTCTGGACGAGACAAGGATTCTGCCCATCAATATCAAGACCTATGGAAACAAGATTTCCGACATCTCCTACCAGATCCGCTCCCTCGATACGGCCCGAAAGATCGCGGAGACAAAGATCACGGACATCCCCGCGGCGGAAAACGGCGTCATTACGGTCTCTCCCGAGCTTGAAAACCTGATCGAGGACGGGGACGAGTACCTCTTCGTGCTGAACATGAAGGCTGACGGGCGGGAGCTGAATTTCTATACAAGAATAATAATGCCGAAAAACGCCCACCAGGACGAGATTGCCTCCTTCGCGGAGGACTTTTCCCAGAAGGCCCGGGACGGCAATTCCACGGCCCTTGCCACGTATATAGAGCCGGCGGAAGACGCGGCAAATACGGATACGACAGGCCTGGCCGAGGTCACAATCAAGTCCACGGCTGCCGATGTCTGCTGGGTAGGCTTCTCCGGCGACAAGACCGGGGATACGATCTTCGAGTGGAATGACATCTCGGATAATTATTCCGCCCTCACCATGTACTACACGATGCGGGACGAGACCGGGGACATCTATGATGTGACGGAATACTTCAAGGTCCGCTACGGGACGGAGCGCATGTTCCTCCTGGACTACGACCGGCGCATGATGGAGCGCTTCACCCCCAGGGCCTCCCGGGTCAGCGGGAACAATCTCTCCCTGGGCGTCATCCCCTCCGACTACCAGATGCGGTCGAACGAGAACGGCCTCATTGTGGCCTTCGTTCAGGGGGGCGAGCTGTATGAGTACGTCGAGTCCAAAGGGGAGTTTATTACATTATTCTCATTCAACGAATACTCGGGCGCAGGACGGGAGGCCGATGAGCGGGCCCTGTGGAATGAACACGCCATAAAGATTCTTTCCATCGATGAGACCGGCACCGTGGACTTCGTAGTCTACGGCTACATGAACGCCGGGCGGCACGAGGGCCTCTGCGGCATCGACGTCATGCGCTTCGACGCCACGACCGGCCACACGACGGAGCAGACCTTCATCCGGTCCAAGAAGTCCTTCCAGATCCTGAATGCGAACTTCTCCGAGCTCATTTACAAGTCCTCGACCGACGACTTCTACATCATGGAAGAGGGCTCTCTCGTGCACGTAAACCTCTCCTCCATGGCCATCAACACGATTGCCTACGGCCTGGCCGAATCCGAATACGCCGTCTCCGACACCCGCCGCTATGTGGCCCTGGACGGGGGCGCCATCGGGAGCACTGATGGCACGATAGTAATTAAGGACTTAGAGGCGGGTACGGACCGGACCATCCGGCCCGAATCCGGGGAACAGCTGCGGGTCCTGGCCTTCATGGACGACGACCTGGTCTACGGGCGGGTCCGGGAGGGGGACATCCGGGAAGCCGCATCCGGCCTCATGGTCTACCCCATGTACGAGCTCGATATCATCTCAGCTTCGAGTTCCTCGGATGAAGTTCTCATGACCTATGCAAAGCCCGGCCTCTACGTGACGGATTCGAAGAAAGAAGACGCGGCCCTGAACCTGACCCGGGTGACGAAGGCGGAAGACGGAAGCCTTGCTGCGGCGCCCGGGGACACGATAAGAAACGCAGAGGGGGAAGTAAACCGGGCCGTCAGCCTGGAGAGGTCGCCCGTGGAAGGCAAAGGAATTGCGGCCACCCTTGTCATGGCAAAGTTCGGAAGCAGCGAAAATACGGCCTCCGGCGTTTCAGCTTACACAGCCCCCCTGGTCCTCATGGCCAAGGGCCACGACATCGATATCCAGGTCTCTGATGTGGAGGAGCAGTACTTCGTCTATGTGGGCAGCCGGGTTGTGGCCGCCACATATGACGTGACAGAGGCTGTGTCCATAGCGGACGTGCAGATGGGAATTGTCATAGATAATTCCCAGAACTATATCTGGAAGCGGGGCCTGCCGGTGACCGGCAAGTCCGGCGGCAAGCTCTCGGCCTCGAATGCCGGCACTTCTCGGGGCCAGGCTCTCGCTGCCATGCTTTCTGCCTTCGGAGAGAATGTGGATGTGGATACGCTTCTCGAGCAGGGGCAGTCCGTGGCGGCGATCATGGCCGCGACACTTCCTGACCGGAAGGTACTCAATCTGACGGGGGCGACGCTTCAGGAAGTCCTCTACTACGTGAGCCGGGGCGAGCCGGTCTACGGCGAGCTTTCTGATGACACGGCCACGATCATCTCGGCCTACGATGCCGCAAATGTCACCCTCTTCAATCCGGCTACAGGGAAGACGGAGAAGATGGGCCGCAATGATGCGGCGGCGGCGTTCGCCGCCGCCGGCAATACCTTCGTCACGGTGCTGGACCAGGCGAAGTAGGGGGCGGCAGGCGCGGTGCAGGGGCGGACTTTTGTCTTGAAATAGGCCATATGCCCAGAGATGGCTGGAAAATTGGCGGACTTTTGCTTGGAAACAAGCTATAGGCCCATAGGCACCCTGCAGATTGGTGGAGTTTTGTTGCGAAAAAGTACATATGCCCAAAAAGGCTGCGGAGAAGTTTTTCTTCTTCGCAGCCTTTTTCATGCATTTTATGAAGTTCTGGGCCTTGCGGATGGCCTACGTTCCTACTTTCAGTCATCCAGCTTTGCGTTGCCGGCCTTATGAATGATGACCGCCCGCTGGCGGCGGCTGAGGATGATCATGGCCAGGCCGCCGGCGAAGACCGCCAACGCGATAGCGAAGCGGGGATCGAGGTCGCCATCCGCTGTCTTCGGGGTGTTGTCTGTCGTGTGGGGTGCCGCCGTGCCGCCGTTGTTCGTAGGAGTGGCGGGCGTTGCCGGCGTTGTATTGCCGTTGGTGCCGTTGGGCGTGGTGCCGTTATTGCCATTGGCGTTGGCGGCATTGTTGGTGTTGGGATCGGTGCCGTTTGTATTGGTACCGTTCGTGTTGCCGCTGTTGGTGCCGCTGTTGTTGATATTATTGTTTGTCGTATTGTTGTTGGTATTGTTGTTGATGGTGCCGTTGTTTATGGTGCCGCTATTCGAACCGTTGTTGGTGTTGCCGTTGTTGGTACCGCTGCTGCCATTGGTGCTGCTGCCATTGGTACCGGTGCCGTTGGTACCGTTCGTGTTGCCGTTGGTATTTGTGCCGTTGCCGTTGGTACCATTATTGCCGTTGGTGTTGCCATTGGTACCGTTGCTATTGTTGCCGTTGGTACCGTTGTTGTTATTTCCGTT
>JAZASQ010000108.1:0-6233 GCA_036343235.1 Lachnospiraceae bacterium | reverse complement strand
GCCCGGTCCAGGCCCCGGATCTGGGCCCGCATGCGGTTACTGATCGCCATGCCGGAGGGGTCGTCCTTGGCGTAGTTGATCTTGTACCCGGAAGACAGGCGCTCCATGGAAGCCGCCATATTGTTCTCGTTGCGGAGCAAATGTTTATTTGTAATGACTGCGGAAATATTGTTGTTGATCTTCATGAACGCACCTCGCAAACACATGAAAAACCGCCCGCGTCCGTGCGTATTTCGGTTGAAATGCATATGACTAATATAGAGCCCCTGGATTTCATCCTGCTCTATACAGCTGAATAGAATCCGGCTTCCCTGCCGGCTACTTTTTATATCGGCCCCAAGGCGAAATTTCTAAACCCCGTGGGCCCGGAAAAGGGGAGCTGTTGCATCCGGCGCCCAGGGCTGGCAGGCGGAAGTCGCAAAAGAGGAAGCTTCTTGCATCCGGCGCCCAGGACAGGCGAGCGGAAGTCGCAAAAGAGGATTCTTCTTACATCCGGCGCCCAGGGCAGGCGAGCCGAAGTCGCAAAAGAGGAAGCTTGTTACAGCTGGCGCCCATGCTCAGAACTCAGCTTCTGAAACTGTGTGAATGAAGGCCCTGGCCAGGCTGAAGAGGCGGCTGGTCTCCATGTATTCTTTCGCCTGCTCCGCGCGGCTTAGAGGGGCTTCCTCTGCCTGGTTTTCCGTATTACGGATAGTCTCGAAGATGTCGACGGGGGCTACATTATTCTCATGAAGGATCTGCACGTCCACAGGCACCCCGGCCTCGGCCTGCATATTTGAAATGAGGTCGTGGGAGAGGGCGGCCAGGCGGTCCCTGGTGTCTGCGCTGTCCGTGGTCACGGCCCCGCTGACGAAGCCCTGCTCGTACTGGAAGGCGGCCCGCATGTTGCCGAGCTTTTCGGACAGGAAGGAGAGCTCGACCAGGCCCTTCTTGTCCTCCCCCTTCATGATGCGAAGCTGCATGGTCCCGTACTGGTCGGCCACAAGGACGGGGATTTCGTAGGATTTGCCTTTCGCTCCCAGCTGGCCCATGATCTTGATTTCCTTCTGGAGGAGCTGCATGGAGCGGACGTCCACGGATTTCGTCCCTGTCTCGACAATCATCCCGTCCATGGCGTGCTCGGCCAGGTCCGCCAGCTTTTCCTGGGCCTCAGCCATTTCCTCCGGAGCCTTGACCGCCTCCCCGTAGTCCCGGATCAGGTCCGCCATCACGTCCTCTATTGTTTTTCCTTCCGCCTTTTCATTGGTCTCGGAGAAGATATTCCTGTCCTCCTTTGCAAGACCGAAGAGGCGGCGGTAGAGGTCGCCCGTGTTTGCCATCATGGTGTTGATGGCCTCGAGGTAGGCGGGCGTCTGGGGGATGTCCATGCGCTCGAGCATGGAGTAGGCCTGCTCCTCGCTCATGGCCGTGATATCCCGGACCTCCTGAGCTTCTTCAGCGGCGTAGGCCTCTTCCGCGGCTGCGTCCGCCGGCGTCGCGTCGAAATTCTCCATGGCTGCGGCAAAGGCATCCGGGGTCATGGGCATATAATTTTCCTGCCCCACAGCAGCCATCCTGCCCGGGGTCATGGCCTCTCCCGCGTCCTTCATGCGGGCTGTCTGGAAGCCCTTTTCTATCTGCTGGCTGATGGAGAGCTTTTCCGTCTCTCCGGCGTCCAGCCCGCTGAAATCATCATCTATGGAATAATCAATCCCGCCCTTCCTCATGGACCGGAGTTCTCCCAGCATATTGGAAAGGGTGATCTCCCGGCCCTCGGAGAGGAGGCGGCCGATCACGGCTCCGTCGGACTTCTCCACCTGGTTTATGAGGCGGGCGATGCCGATCATGCTCTCCTTTTCATCCGCGCTGATGTCGCCGGACCGCTCGGCCTTCCATATGAACTTCGCAAACTGCTCGTCCGCGGAGGAACCCGAGCCGGACTCCTGCTGCCGGTCCGCTTCCGCGGAAAGCTCGGCCAGGGACATATTGAGGGGGTTCTTCCCGTCCCTGATCATGCCTGCGACAACAGCCGGCTTCAGGGCCTTCAGGGTCCGCTCCACTTCTTCAGCAGCCTCCCGGACGGTCAGGATATTTTCCTTTGTAATATCCATGCTGTTGTAGCCCAGGATGCGGACAGCCTTCTCATTGGCTTCCGTGTCCTCAAAGCCCAGGTCACTGAGGATATCCGCCACGTTGCTGAAGGCCTTATCTATGGAGTCGCCGAGATCCTCCCGGACCCGGGTCCCCATGGTCTCATAGGCTTCTCCGGCCTTCTCGTAAGCGCTCTGCATGGAGGCGCCGATTTCGTGGGCCTCAGCC
The DNA here is from genome assembly GCA_036343235.1 of Lachnospiraceae bacterium. Lineage (GTDB taxonomy): Bacteria > Bacillota > Clostridia > Lachnospirales > Lachnospiraceae > RUG306. Next base: position 3,935 of record JAZASQ010000108.1, on the reverse strand, counting down.
AGGGTCCGGGTCATGGCATTCGAGTGAACGATCTCGAAAGCCCCGCCGTTGGACGAACTCATGGAGCCTGTCTGCATGGCGGCTTCCGTCCGGGCAGACGCTGAAAGCGTAACGCCGTCTTCCGCGGCCTGACCGGAACTGATCGTATCGAAGGCCATCCTTCCGAAGGCCGCGAGGGGCATGGCCGCAAAGTCGGATACGTACTGATTCGTTGTATTGTAGACGTCAATGCGGCCGGGCAATGTGGCGATGGCCTGGTCGGAGAAGACGTCTACAGCGAACTCCGTCATGAGGGAGGCCGGGGCCGAGCCCTGTGCGAGGCCCGCAGCCGCGGACCTGTCCGCGGCATATCCCTCATCCGCCCCGAGGATGGCGCTGTAGAAGGCCTCCTCCTGCTGCTGCAGGGTCGTCAGGATATTGGAGATATCCGTTGTACTGATATTGATGCCCCGCTGCAGGAGGTTGTAGTTCACGGAAGACGTCATGATGAGGCGGGCCTGGGTCAGGGCCTGCTGGGCCCTTGCCTCTGTCAGGCTGCCGACCGATACGGTGGGGATTCCCCCGTTCATGCGGGCGTAGCCCTCGATTTCGGAGGCCAGCCGCTCCGGGCTCTTCGTCCCGCCTTCTGCCGCCCCGGCGCCGGCGGATGCCATACCGCCTGAGACGCCCACGCCTGCGGCCTCGCCGGCGCCAGAGACGCCCTTTGCCATGGCGGCTCCGACTGCCCTTGCCCCACCGGCCTGTCCGGCGCCAGAGACACCCTTTGCCATGGCAGCTCCGACTGTCCTTGCCCCACCGGCCTGTCCGGCGCCAGAGACACCCTTTGCCATGGCAGCTCCGACTGCCCGGGCGGCCTCGGCCTTCTTTGCTGCCAGGGCGTCCGCAGACCGGCCGGCCCGGGCCATCTGTTCTTTCGCGTTTGCCGCATTCTCGGCCGCGGTCTTGGCCAGATTGATGACGTTCAGGTCCTTGCCGGAAGAGACAAGGGAGGTGACATCTTCGGGGGTTGCATTATTAATGACTTCAGCGGCGTTTTCCGCCATGTCCGTCGCGGACAGACCGGCGATGATAAGGGTTTCCCCCGGCTCGCTGCCGCTCGCAACGGTGTTCATGACTGCATTCCGGAGATCCTGCCCTGTCAGCAGGTCGCCCGTGGAAATCGCCGCGAATTTGTTGATATTGTCAAAGGTCAGGGGAATTTCGTTCTGCAGAAATTCTGCCGCTGTGGCCCGGGTATTGTCGTCGTAAGTAAGGCCCGCTCTTCCGAAGAGGCTCCCCACCTGTCTGTCCATGAGGGCCACCTGGTCGATGGCCGCCTGGGAGACGGCCTGCTCCTCTTCCCCGGCCCCGTATACTGCCCGATAGACATTGTCTATGGTGGGGGCCATATTATTCCTGATGAGATAGAGGGCGGCCTTGTCCGGGATTTCAGTGATTTCCCGGGCCTTGGAGAGGGCGGTGTCTATGGAAGCTGAATCCGAAACGGCGGCGCCGGCCTGATTTGTGGCGCCTGCTGCCCTGGCATCCGCGGCTGCGTTTTCCAGGGCCTTTTTCATGGCTGCTGCCTGGGCCGCGTTTCCGGTGCCCTCAGCAATGGCCGCATCGGACACCCCGCCGAACTTCGACACATCAACACCGGCTTTCGCCAGGTTCAGGCGGATCTTGTCCCCGACCGTCACGAGCTCCTCCGGGTTCATATTCCGGTAGTCAAAGCCCTCCTGACCTGCTGCCTGTACGTCCCCGGCGGACAGATCGGCTGTGGCCCTTGCCACCATCTGATTCTTCATGGCCGTGTCAGACATGGCCGCTGTATTTGTATTCAGGGCGTTCTGAAGGGCGTCCTCCGCCAGGTCCTTCTTCCCGTAGACCGTGTCCCGGGCTGCCAGGCCGTTTTTCGTGAAAATCGTATTGGACGTGTCCACATAGGCGGAAAATAAAGAAGACGCCCCCGCAGCAGCTCCCGGGTTTCCGATCTCCTGACCGGGCACCTTGGGTGCTGTCGCCGCAGCGTCGTTTTTGATCTGATTCAGTCGGATTTCATTCAACAGCATAATTCATGTCCTTTATTGCAGGCCCTGCTCCCTATAAAACAGGTTGCCGGTGTCTCACGGTCGGAAAAGCGGCCACTTCCCTGCCTCAGCATGGCACCCCTGCCGGGTGCCGTTTCGCTATTCGTATGAAATCCGTTTCTGCTTTTGCCGGAAGATAAGGCAGCGCGCAGACACTCCCTGTCTGCCCGTCACCTATTTTATCGGCAAACAAGGAGATTTCTTGAGTTACAGTTCATGGGCTCCGCGAGGGCTTCGATACAATCCGCTTACGCTTATGCTACATGATTTCCGTCCGGACTTTCCTCTCAATTCCTCCGGCTGGAATTCCAAGCGGGGGACAAATGCAAAAATCGCCCGGAATTTCCCCGCGCCTCTATTGGCTGGAATTCCAGGTAGGGGACAAATGCAAAACGACACCCCATAGTTCCGGTATCCAGGAGAAGCGACACGCAATGCGTGCGTTCATTCTCTCATGTCACTGATCTTGTAGGGGAGAAATGCAAAAATCGCCCGAAAATTCCCCGCGCCTCTCTTGGCTGAAATTCCAGGCGGGGGACAAATGCAAAACAACGCCTTATAGTTCCAGTATCCAGGAGGGCCGGCACGCAACGCGTGCATCAATTCTCTCATGATATTGATCTTGTAGGGGACAAATGCAAAAATCGCCCGGAATTTCCCTACACTTCATCCAGCTGAAATTCCAGGCGGGGGAGAAATGCAAAAATCACACGGAATTTCCCCACACATCCTCCGGCTGAAATTCCAGGCGGGGGAGAAATGCAAAACAACGCCCCATAGTTCCGGTATCCAGGAGAGTCGGCACGCAACGCGTGCATCAATTCTCTCATGATATTGATCTTGTAGGGGACAAATGCAAAAATCGCCCGGAAATTCCCCGCGCCTCTATTGGCTGGAATTCCAGGCAGGGGAGAAATGCAAAACGACGCCCCATAGTTCCGATATCCAGGAGAGCCGGCACGCAATGCGTGCATCAATTCTCTCATGTCACTGATCTTGTAGGGGTGAAATGCAAAAATCGCCCGGAATTTTCCCGCACATCCTCCGGCTGAAATTCCAGGCGGGGGAGAAATGCAAAACAACGCCCTATAGTTCCAGTATCCAGGAGAACCGGCACGCAGTGCGTATATCAGCTCTCTCATGACATTGATCTTATAGGGGAGAAATGCAAAAATCACCCGAAAATTCCCCACACATCCTCCGGCTGAAATTTCAGGCGGGGGAGAAATGCAAAACAAAACCCTATAGTTCCAGTATCCAGGAGAGTCGGCACGCAATGCGTGCATCAATTCTCTCATGATATTGATCTTGTAGGGGAGAAATGCAAAAATCACGCGGATTTTTCCAACACTTCTTCTTGCCTAAATTCCAGGTGGGGGAGAAATGCAAAACAACGCCCTATAGTTCCATTATCCAGGAGAGTCGGCACGCATTGCGTGCATCAATTCTCTTATGATATTGATCTTGTAGGGGAGAAATACAAAAATCGCCCAAAATTTCCCCGCACATCCTCCGGCTGGAATTCCAGGCGGGGGACAAATGCAAAACAATGCCCTATAGTTCCGGTATCCAGGAGTGCCGGCACGCATTGCGTGCATCAATTCTCTCATGACATTGCTCTTGCGGGGGACAAATGCAAAAATCGCCCGGAATTTCCCACACATCCTCCGGCTGGAATTCCAGGCAGGGGAGAAATGAAAAACAACGCCCTATAGTTCCGGTATCACGGAGAGCCGGCACGCAACGCGTGCATCAATTCTCTCATGACATTGCTCTTGCGGGGGACAAATGCAAAAATCGCCCGGAATTTCCCACACATCCTCCGGCTGGAATTCCAGGCAGGGGAGAAATGAAAAACAACGCCCT
>JAZASQ010000107.1:0-6251 GCA_036343235.1 Lachnospiraceae bacterium | reverse complement strand
GCCGTCAGGATCAGGGCTTCGATTTTGCGGGCGAGGGGAATATTGGAAAAGCGGCGGGAGGCGCTTCCCTCTGACCTGGCCGGGCCGGAAGAGGGGCGATTGGTACCGCCGGAATGATTTACATTATTCATGCGTGAGAATCCGTTCTGCTGTTCAGACATGGTTTGTCTCCTTCTTTTTGTCCGTTTCACACACCTAAAAAAGGACATAAAGATACTTTTCAGAATGGTTTTCGGCTATTTGCGTATATTTGTTTAGGGGGAATTTGAAAAAATATGAAATTTTTCGAAAAAAATTGGAGAGTTATTGACAGGGTCGATTGGAGGGTGGTAGATTGAAGATGCCAAGAGAGAAATCTCTTCCTGCCACCGCAGGACACATCGCGTAAGGAGCGCGCGTTCGTAGAACTGGCTACGTTAGAAACGACTCGGTACTCCAAGAAGTAGTTGACTTCTCATGAAAGTGGAAGGCTTTCAATCGGGTGGGGCGCACCTAAATAAACCAGTATCTTATCTATAAAGGCTTTGTCTTATGGCAGAGCCTTTTTCTTTCTTTCAATTCGAATTTCTTTTCTTAAGCTCTGTCTATGGTCATATCCTATTCTCTGTCGGACGAGCAATTGCTCGCTGCCATTCACGATTCTGCAATTGCATATAGCCGATTACTGAATCAGACATTCCTGTTCATCGGCAAAAGAAGGCCGAATGAATTTCTTTGGTTCCAATGTACCTTTCAGAAAAAGAACTTCATGCACTTGCTCGGTATAAATAGTGAAACACTCACGGCGGACTCCTTTTATGAGCATGCTATAAAAGACTGCCTTCTCTTTTCTGACTGTTCCGCTTCAAGAAACCACAGCAGAGGTACCATAAACGCAAAATGCTCTTGCTGTGCAGAAATGCTGAATATAAGCAATGCAAAGTATTTAAACATCGGAGAGAAAGATAAAATCTCCATGCATATGGACTTTGACTATGCATTTGGAAATATTGCTACATTGGGTTTTTTGCAAAGTTCTGCGGGGATTTGCTATCCGATCACTCTATTACCCATAAATATTGACGAACTTACTTCGTCAAGGTACCGCATATTGTTTGTCTGCAAAAAAGACACCGATGAAATATTCTATAAAGAACCTGTCATTGAAATCAAAAATGGGATCTTTGCCGAACTGTTCCCTGCTTTTCCTCGGGAACTAAAAATCCTTTTTGAAAACGAAAATGGACCCGTCGGATGACGAGTCCATGGAAATGATAATGTTCTGGTTTATTTAGGTGCTTGCCACCCGATTGAAAGCTTTCCACTTTCCCGCGAAGTCAAACTACTTCGTAGAGAGGATGCAAAGTTTTAACGTAGCCAGTTCTACGAACGCGCGCTCCTTACGCGATGTGTCCTGCCGAGGCAGGAGGAGATTTCTCTCCTGGCGTTTTCAATGTAGCACCCGGACAGCGGGGATGTCAACCCGCAATCAGAAATTTCGGCGCAAGAAAATGGGCCCGTGAACAGCCACAAAAAATATGAAATTTTTCGAAAAAAATTGGAGAGTTATTGACAGGGTCGACCGGAGGGTGGTAGATTGAAGATGCCAGGAGAGCAATCTCCTCCTGCTCCGGCAGGGTATTATCGCATAAGGGGCGTGCGGTCGTAGAACTGGCTACGTAATAAACGATCCGACACCGGACGAAGTGGCTTGACTTCGCGTGAAAGTGGAAGGCTTTCAATTGGGTGGGACGCACCTAAACCAAACCAGTACTTTATCTACAAAGGCTTTGCTTCATGGCAAGGCCTTTTCTTTTCTTCAATTCTTTGATTCTTAGGTCTATTCTATGGTCATTTCATCGTCATTTTCGAACGAACAGCTTATTACGGCTATTCACAATGCAGCAGAAAAATATAACTGCTTGACTGAAAGCTCATATCTCATAATCGGAAATAACCAAAAGCCTGATTTTCTCTGGTTCCAATGCCTTTTTGAAAAACAAAACTTTATGCATTTGGCAGGATTAGACAGTCCTCATATGTATGCAGAAGAGTTTTTTGAAAAGGCTGTGAACAATGAATTGAGAATTCAAGATTGCAGGCCATCCAGAGACCACGGAAGGACCATGATCTGTGAAAAGTGCTCTTGCCTGGCTGATATGGTCGATTTTTCAAATGCGAAGTATATGAAAATCGGCTACAAGGACAGAGCCACGCCATTAGTCGATTTCACATATGCATACGGTCAATCCGCTATAATCGGATTTAGGGAAACCGCTGCAAATATCTGCTTTCCGGTCACTTTAATCCCCAATTGCATTGAAAATTATTCAAGTACCATGTATCGTGTTGCCTTTGTTTGCAAGAAGCCAGCGTCTGCAGACTTATATGAACGCCCATTTGTCGAAGCAAAGCGCAATTTGTTTGATAAACTTTTTCCGGACTTTCCTCCGGAGCTAAAGAATCTTTTTGCGCAAAAAAATAGGCCCGTCGGATGACGGGCCCATTGAAATGATAATGTTCTGGTTTATTTAGGTGCGCCCCACCCAATCGAAAGCCTTCCACTTTCATGAGAAGTCACCTACTTCTTGGAGTACCGGGTCGTTTCTTACGTAGCCAGTTCTACGAACGCGCGCTCCTTACGCGATGTGTCCTGCCGAGGCAGGAGGAGATTTCTCTCCTGGCAAATTCAATGTAGCACCCGGACAGCGGGGATGTCAACCCGGAAATCAGAAATTTCGGCACAAAAGATAGGCCCGCCTGATGACGGGCCCATTGGGAAATTTCAGATATCCGCCCGATTCAGCGCGCCGCGGATTTTCTTGCCCAGGATGATGGCGAGGGCGATCTTCACGCAGTCGAAGGGGACGAAGGGGATGACGCAGGCCATCAGGGAAGCCCAGAGGCCCATTGCTTTTCCGGCCATGGACATGCCGACCATGAACCAGATCGTTCCGACGAAGTAGAGGACAGCCAGGCCCAGGAGGCAGCCCAGGAAGCAGGGCAGGAACTTCTCGAATTTATCGCAGAAGATGCCGGCGATGAAGGCTGTAATGAAAAATGTAACAAGGTAGCCGCCTGTGGGTCCGAAGAGCTTGGCAGGGCCGCCGGAAAATCCGGAGAATACGGGCACGCCGGCCAGGCCGATGAGGAGGTAGATGAGGGTGGCGATGGTACCTCTGTACTTACCGAGAACCACTACTGCCAGGTATACGGCGAAGGGGGTCAGCGATACGGGAACCGGGCCAATGGGAATCGAGAGGGGCCCCAGCACGCAGATGATGGCCGCCGCCAGGGCAATCTGGGCGATATTCTTCACCGTGAGAATCTTCTTGGATGCTGTGTTTTCCATGATTTTCCTTCCTATTATTGTAAAGTGTTATAAAAACCGAAATCCGGCTTATAGTAACACAATTCCATGCATTCCGCGAACTTTGTACAAAGAAATACAAAAATCCCCGGATGACCAAAGGCCACCCGAGGAAGACATACGGATACAAAGCGCGTAATTCAGGCATTAACAGCCCTGCCGCGAAATTCAGGCGTTGACCACCTTCCCTGTATAGAGCTGGTAATAGCGGCCCTGCTGCTTCATGAGTTCGTCGTGGCTTCCGCGCTCTATGATGCGGCCCTGGTCGAGGACCATGATGCAGTCGGAGTTTCGGATGGTGGACAGGCGGTGGGCGATGACAAAGGTCGTCCGGCCGGACATGAGCCGGTCCATGCCCTCCTGGACCAGGCGCTCCGTGTGGGTATCGATGGAGCTGGTCGCCTCATCGAGGATGAGGACCGGCGGGTCGGCGATGGCGGCCCTTGCAATGGAGAGGAGCTGGCGCTGGCCCTGGGAGAGGGAGCCCCCGTCCCCGGTCAGCACGGTGTCGTAGCCGTCCGGCAGGCGGCGGATGAAGCCGTCCGCGTTGGCCAGTTTCGCTGCCGCGATAACTTCCTCGTCGGTCGCGTCTTCCTTGCCGAAGCGGATATTGTCCGCAACGGTCCCCGTGAAGAGGTGGGTATCCTGCAATACGATGCCCAGGGAATGTCTTAAGTCATCCTTCTTGATTTTATTGATATTGATGCCGTCGTAGCGGATCTTCCCGTCTTCCACGTCGTAGAAGCGGTTGATCAGGTTCGTGATTGTGGTCTTGCCGGCCCCCGTGGCGCCGACGAAGGCAATCTTCCGGCCCGGCTCGGCGTGAATCTTTATATCATAGAGAATCTGCTTCTCGGGCACGTAGGAGAAGTTCACGTCGTCGAAGACCACGTCCCCCTTCAAGGGCTGGTAGGTCGTGGTCTTGTCGGCTGCGTGGTAGTGCTTCCAGGCCCAGTGGCCGGTCCGCTCCGCGCTTTCCACGATATTGCCGGCCGCGTCCTTTTTCGAATTTACGAGCATGACATAGCCCTCGTCCGACTCCGGCTTCTGGTCCAGGAGGTCGAAAATCCGCTTGGAGCCGGCCATGGCCATGATGATGAAGTTCATCTGCTGGGAGACCTGCATGATGGGCATATTGAAGGACCGGTTGAAGGTCAGGAAGGAAGCGAGCTTACCGACGGTCAGTCCTGCCATTCCGTTTAAGGCGAGCGCTCCGCCGACTACGGCGACTATGACATAAGAGAGGTTGCCGATCTGGGCATTGACCGGGCCCATGACATTCGAGTAGGTATTGGCCTTGTCGGCTGCGTCGCAGAGGTCGTCATTGAGCTGTTTGAAGGTCTTCGTCGTCTCCTCCTCGTGGTTGAAGACTTTCACGACCTTCTGCCCGTTCATGGTCTCCTGGATCGCCGCATTGACCTTGCCGAGGGCGTTCTGCTGCCTCGTGAAGTTGACGCTCGAGCGTTTCGCAAGGATCATCGTTGCAAAGACCGTGACTCCTGTCATGACGAGTGTGACAAGTGTCAGAGGGACATTCAGCGTCAGCATGGAGATCAGGGTCATGATGACCGTGAAGGCCGCATTGATCATCTGGGGGATGGACTGGCTGATCATCTGCCGCAGGGTGTCGATATCATTTGTATAAACGGACATGATGTCCCCGTGGGCGTGGGTGTCGAAGTAGCGGATGGGCAGGGATTCCATGGTGGAGAAGAGCTGGTCCCGGAAGTACTTCAGCGTCCCCTGGGAGACGTAGATCATGATGTAATTGTAGGCCAGGGTCGCCCCGATGCCTATAGCGTAGAAGCCGGCGACTTTTCCGATGGCGAGAGCCAGGGGGCCGAAGTCCGTGCTCCCGGATGCGAGCATGGGGGTGATGTAGGCGTCAATCAGAGTCTGCATGAACATGGTTCCCTGGACATTGGCCAGGACAGACACGATGAGACCGACGAATACGAAAATGAGCTGTACAGCATAATGTTTGACGAGGTAGGCAAAGAGGCGCTTCATGACTACGCCGGCCTTCTGCCGGTCCTCTTTCGATGCCTTTGTCTGGTTTCTGGGTCCGCGCGGCATATCACTCACCCTCCTTTCCTGCAGCCTTATCGAAGTCACCGGAGCCCTGACCCGTCTGGGATTCATAGAGCTCACGGTACATATCGTTTGTCTTCAGGAGCTCCTCATGGGTGCCCCGGGCGGCAATCTTCCCGTCATCCATTATTAATATAATATCCGCATCCTGGACGGAGGAAATACGCTGGGCGATGATGAATTTCGTGGTCCCGGGAATCTCCTCGCGGAAGGCCTTCCGGATCTTGGCATCCGTCGCCGTGTCGACTGCAGACGTCGAGTCGTCAAGGACCAGGACTTTCGGGTGCTTCATAAGGGCCCGGGCTATGCAGAGGCGCTGGCGCTGGCCGCCGGAGACATTCGTTCCGCCCTGCTCGATCCAGGTGTCGTAGCCGTCGGGCATGCGGTCGATGAACTCGTCCGCGCAGGCGAGTTTCGCGGCCCGCTGACACTCTTCGTCTGTGGCGTCCTTATCGCCCCAGCGGAGGTTGTCGTAGATCGATCCCGAGAATAATACATTCTTCTGCAGTACGACGGAAACGGAATCCCGCAGGGTCCTGATGTCGTACTCCCGCACGTCGTGGCCGCCGACCTCGACCGAGCCCCCGTTCACGTCATAGAGGCGGGACAGGAGGTTCACCAGAGTCGTCTTTCCCGACCCGGTCGGGCCGATGATGCCCACGGTCGAACCTGCGGGGATATCTATATTAATATTTTTCAGGACGGGTTCCTCATACTTGTCGAAGTACGAAAACTCCACGTTCTTGAATGAGACACTGCCGTCTTCCACTTCCATCAGGGGTTTGTCCGGGTTCTTGATATCCGGTTCCTC
>JAZASQ010000106.1:0-6258 GCA_036343235.1 Lachnospiraceae bacterium | reverse complement strand
GCCATGACTGACGAAGAGAAGAAAACCTACGCCCGCCGCATCACGGAAGCCAATCCCATGGAGCTGATTGTCGTTTTATATGACATGCTGCTGGGGGACCTGAAAGAAGCCGGAGACATCCTGTCCGCCCCTGCTGCCTCTGTAGAAAACGAGACAGGCGGGACCCTTACGATTGTCCGGGGGACGGACACCGCCATGGCAGACTTAAAGCATGCGGAGCGGGTCACAGACCAGCTCCGGTCCGTCCTTTCCTTCAAAGGGGAGGCCGCGGACATGTCGGGACACTTATACAGCCTCTACGACTATATCCTGCGGCAGATTGCAAAGGCCATTTACCTTGAGGATGCCCAGCCGGTTTCCGAAGCCCTGAAGGTGGCCGGGCCCCTGCGGGAGGCCTTTGCTGAAGCGGCAAAGAGCGACAAGCGGGGCCCCATGATGTCCAATACCGAGTCGACCCTGACGGGTCTCACCTACGGGCGGGCCGGCCTTTCCGAGTACGGAACTTCCGACCCCAACCGGGGCTTCTTCGTCTGAGGCAGTGTTTTCAAGGCCTTCACCGCTTTATGAATTTGTTCCAAATAGCAGATTGCACAAGGAATGAAAAAGTTTTCGGCGGGCCGAAAACTTTTTCTGCCTACCGCAAACATTTTTCCTGCGCCTGCCGCCCGGAATTTCTGTTTTTCGACAGGCTGTGAAAAATCTGCCGGCGGAAACAGGAACCGATTTATCCACATTTACAAAAAATCTGCTTTGTAAAAGCTGTCAGGTATTGACAGGACTGTTCATAACTCTCCCGGATCCGGGGGAGTTTTTTTGGGTAGATTTTACCGAAGCAAATGTCGTATTATTCGGCTCATCCAAAAGAAAAGCATTCCCGGGAAGGCTGATGAGCCCCACGAATCCCGCGGCAGTGCAGCACCGTAAACGCGCGGAGCAGCTGATTTCCTAACGCGTTCGAATCGGATCAGGAGGTGATGAAAGCTCTTGTACGCCTACCTTGCCGGGGCAGCCATCTGTGCCTGCGCCTGTGCAGGGGACATCAGGGATTATAAGATCCCGAACGGTCTCATTCTCTTAGGTTACGCGGTCGGAAGTTTCTACACATATCTTTCCCAGGGAAGCTCATTTTTCCCGGCGTTCGCATGGAACGCGCTCTGGCCGCTTCTTCTCCTCTATTTTCTGTTTTACATAGGCTGTTTAGGCTCGGGTGATGTCAAGCTGGTTTCAGTATTGATTCCATTACTCATGAATGGCAGAGCCGGCCTCTATATGATTGCCCTGTCTTTTTTCATCGGCGGCATCTTTGCCTTCGTGAAAATGCTTTTTGCAGGGGACCTTCTCTTTCGCCTGTCCCATCTTTTCGCCCATGTAAGACTCTGCATCCTGCAGAAGAAACCCATCCCCTATGTCCCCGCCGGACGGTGCAGGGAACTGCACTTCGCCATTTCCATCAGCATTTCTTACATCATCATCATTTTCCATCTTTCTCTTTTCCGGAGGTAAATCATGAAACAGCAATCCGTACTACTCTGCGACACCGACTCTGCCTATCTCTCTTCCGCATCCCGCTATCTGGCCCTGCAGGGCTACGGGGTGACGACTTATTCCGAGCCCTCCATCTACGCGGATGACGACTGCTATTACGATGTGGCCGTCATGACCCCTGAATTTCTCTCAGCAGGAGACCCCAACCGCCACGGGGGCCGCCTCCTGGCCCTTTTGAGCGAGCGCAGCGGGGGACCGGAGGGAATAGAAAGCATCTATAAGTTTCAGGACATGGATGCCTTCACGTCAAGAATCGAAGGCCGGCGGATTGACAGGGACGGCATTCCCGACCTCCACTTCGTCTGCTCCCCCATCTACCACGAACTGCGCCTGCCCTTTGCGCTGGCTCTCGCAAGGATTTATGCAGAGTCGGGGCGCACATTATTCATAGACCTCTCCGAGGCCTCCATCCTCACGGAGCTCATGCAGCAGACCCTGGACGAGGAAAATATTCCCTACGAGCAGACGGGGCCGGACCTCATTGACCTCATATACAGCCTGGAGAGCCGGGAGGTCTTCGACCGGGAGGAGGAGGGGCAGAGCCTGCCGGAGGAGTTTGTCATGCTCTATGACGGCTTCTATTATCTTCCGCCGGCAGCGGATGCCAAGGCCCTTTCCGATGTGACGAAGGCCCAGTGGAGCCACCTGATGAAGGCCGTGCTCTCGTCCGCCTTCACCACGGTCGTCATCCTCTCGGACCGCCTGCCCACGCACCTGGCCGAGTGGTGCGGGGAGAATTCCGAGGTCATCCTGCTTTCGAAGCGGGGCGACTACTACCGGAAGAGCGAGAAGAAGTTCGAGGACTACTTCGAGGAGCGCCTGCCGTCCGTCCGGCGCCGTGAGATCGACCTCCCCATGTCGGCAGCGGGCCTTTCGGACGGGACCTGGTACCTGCCCAGCCTCCTTGAGGGGAACCTGGGGAATTTCGTGAGGGAATGCGTTGGATCAGCAGCAAATTGAAGACGCCGTTCGTAAGGGCGTCCTAGAAAAATAATGAGGAATTGCGTTGGATCAGCAGCAAATTGAGGATGCCGTTCGAAAGGGCGTCCTAGAAAAATAATGAGGAATTGCGTTGGATCAGCAGCAAATTGAAGACGCCGTTCGAAAAGGCGTCATAGAAAATCTGAATATGGACAGGAATGTCTCGGACGAGGATATCCGCGAGCAGATCCGCAGGCAGATATTTGTGACAGCCCGGGAGAACCCCCTGTCCGTCAACGAGCGCCTGACCCTGGAGCACAATGTTTTCAATGCCCTAAGGCGCCTCGATGTCCTCTCGGATTTACTTTCCGATGACGAGGTCACGGAGATCATGATTAACGGCCCGGACAATATCTTCATAGAGAAGGCCGGCCGACTCATGAAGCTGGACCGGCATTTCTCCTCGGCCGACAAGCTTTCGGACATCATCCAGACCATTGTCGCTGCCAATAATCAGATGGTAAACGAGTCCTCCCCCATAGTGGACACCCGGCTCTCGGACGGTTCCCGTGTTTCCATCGTCCTTCCGCCCGTGTCCGTGGACCGGGCCACGGTCACCATCCGCCGCTTCCCCAAGGAACCCTTCACCATGGACATGCTGGTAAAAAACGGCACCATGACGCAGGAGATTGCCGATTTCTTAAAAATGCTGGTGGTGGCCCGCTATACGATCCTTGTGGGCGGGGGGACGGGCTCCGGCAAGACCACCCTCCTCAATGCCCTGACCGGCTTCATTCCCAGTGACGAGCGCGTGATCACCATAGAAGACTCCGCAGAACTGAAAGTAATGGGGATCCCCAACCTCGTCACCCTTGAAGCCCGGGCAGCCACCCTTGAAGGAAAGCTGGCGGTCACCATCCGGGACCTCCTCAAAGCCACCCTCCGAATGCGGCCGGACCGGATCATTGTCGGCGAGTGCCGCGGGGAGGAGACGCTGGAGATGCTGCAGGCCTGCAATACAGGGCATGACGGGTCATTGACCACGGCCCACGCCAATTCCCCTGAAGACATGCTGGCCCGCCTGGAGACTATGGTCCTCATGGGCATGGACCTGCCGGTGGACGCCATCCGCCGGCAGATCGCGGGCGGCATTGACTTCTTCGTCCAGGTCTCGAGAATGCGGGACCGGTCCAGGAAGCTCGTGGCCATAAATGAGGTGGACGGGATGGAAAACGGGCATGTGAAGCTGGTGCCCATCTATACATATACATTGGAAGGAGGGAAGGGGACATGGAAAAAGGTAAACGAAATCAGCCATACCGACAAGCTGGTCATGGCCGGGCTGCGCTAGGCAGCAGGCGGGAGAAGATGCTTCCTCCCCGGACGCCGCCAGGCAACAGGCGGGAGAAGATGCTTCCTCCCCGGGCTGCGCCAGGCAGCAGGCGGGGGAAGATGTCTTTGACTTTGGCGCCTTTTGTCAGCAGGATGGGGAAGGTGTTTCTGTCCCTGGCATCGCTCGGCAGCAGGAGGGGGCTTTCTGCCGCGCCGGTGAAGGCTGCCGGGCTTTCCGGGAAGAGCCTGCTTCTCGTCCCTCTCACGGATTTCGGCATCTCTCTCTGGATTTCTTACGTCCTTTTCAATTCCGCCTTCGGCATGGTCTCCTTCTTTCCTGTTTTTGTATTACACATACTCCTGCAGGCCAAAAAGGACAAGGAGAAGGCGGAAAGCTCCTTTGATGAGAAGTACCGGGAGTTCCTGACCGGGCTTTCAAGCGGCCTCCGGGCCGGGCACTCTCTCGAGAATTCCTTCGCGGATGCCCAGCGGGCCCTGACAGTCCTCTACGGGACAGGCGATTCTTTCGTGACGGAGCTTACCCAGATGAACCGGCAGATCGGGATGAATATGCCCGTGGAGGAAGTCTTCAATACATTTGCGGAACGCCACCCCATAGAGGAAGTGGAAAACATGGCGGAAATCCTGGCTATCGGCAAGCGTCTGGGCGGAAATTACGTGAAGAATATTTCCGACGCGGCCGAGAAGATCCGCCAGTCCTTAGAGCTAAAGGCCAAGATTGAAACCCTGACGTCCGAGAAGCGGCTGGAGCTGAATCTGATGCTGATATTGCCGCCCGGGATGCTTACCTATATCCGCTTCGCCTCCCCGGACTTCATTTCCCCCATCTACGGGACCGTCACGGGCGTGGGCCTGGTCTGCGCCTGCCTTTGTGCCTACGTGGCTGCCTACGCCTGGGGGTCGAAGATCGTGAAAATCGAGGTTTAAAAAATGAACGACAATATCCGTAGAACAAAAACCCGCCCCGGAGGCCGTATCCGCAGCCCCGCCCTGCAGAAGTACGGGAAGATCATTATTCTGATCGAGCTCGTTGCTGCAGGCATGCTGGCAATGGACATATATACGAGCATGCACCCGCCGGAGACCATAGAGCGGCCGGCCAACGGAAAAGGCAATGACGAAGTGGAGATGAACTTCGAGAGCGGGAGCTTAAAGGGCAAGACCTCCTTCACGGTCAGCGAAACCGGCCTTGAAGCGGAGGAGGAAAAGGCCCTGATTGAGCAGGCCAGGAAGGAAATCGACAAAACCCTCTTCGGAGAAAACAAGTCAGCAAATTCCGTCTGGCGCCCCCTCTCCATCAAAAAGACCTATGCGGACGGGATGGTGGAATGCCGCTATACCTTCGATCCGGATATCCTCATCGACACGGACGGGACTGTCCTTTCCATGACCATAGAGGAGCCGACATTGGTAAAAGCCGAGGCCACCCTGGCCTGCGGGGATACGAGCGAGGTTTATATTATTCCTTTCCGGGTCGTACGGCCGAATCCGGCCACCATCGACGGGCTGACCCTCTATATTGAGGAGGCCCTGGCAAAGGCCGACGCAGCGGGCGGCGGGGAAATCGTTCTCCCCAGGGAGGCCGGAGGCAGGGATGTGAAACTGACCCCTCCCCTGGACTTCCGGGGCATAGAGTTTGCGGCCCTGGGCTTCCTCCTCATCCCCCTCTTCCTGATCGCGGAAAAGAAGCAGGAAATTACTAATGTAAAAAAGCGAAACGATGAACTGACCCGGGACTATGCAGCGATAGCCTCGAAACTAGCCCTCTTCACAGGGGCCGGCATCCGCCCCCGGGAGGCCTTCCGCCGCATCGCTGCCTCCTATGAGAGAAACAGGAAGCGGGGAGCCCCGGCCTCTGCGGGCTACGAGGAAGTGAAAAAGACCGTGGTCGAGATGGAGGAAGGAGTCGGGGAGTACGAAGCCTACATCCGCCTGGGCGACCGGACGGACCACAGGGACTTCCGCCGCCTGACCCTCATGCTGACCCAGAACCTGCAGAAGGGGGACCGCTTCCTGGCGGACGAACTGAACCGGGAGGAAAGCGACGCCTTCGTGGCCCGGAAAAATAATGCCCTCCGGAAGGGGGAAGAGGCCTCCACAAAGCTGGTCTTTCCCATGATCCTCCTGCTCGGGTCCGTAATCCTGATCCTCATGCTGCCTGCCTTCATGGGCATGAGCGTGTGAAATCATTCCCACGTTCAGGCGTGTGAGAATCTCCTTTCGAGGCACGGCATAGCCTGGCTTACCCGGCCGGGCCAGCCTTTGAGACATGGGAATATTGTGGAACAGAAACAAAAGCGAGAAGTGAGAATAATGTAAAACAAAAATAACACTGCGATTTTTTGAAAAGGAGAAAAAGTATGAACACACTTAGAGTGAAAGAGTTCCTTACCGGCGAGGACGGCGTGGGGGTCGTTGAGATGATCCTCATAATTGTGG
>JAZASQ010000105.1:0-6280 GCA_036343235.1 Lachnospiraceae bacterium | reverse complement strand
GCCGGTCTCCTTGATGATGACCATGTCGTAATTGCCGACATATTTCTTCATGTTATCAGTATTGACTTTGGTTGTTCCGTCGGATTCGTATTGATCCTGCCCCATGGACCAGGCCAGCCAGTCGTCCTCGTTGTCGAAGACATAGACATTCGTATCTTCCGTCATGGACGCGTTACCGTCCTTGGTATACATATTTTTCAGAGTGCCCTTTTGCGCCGTCTTCTGTCCGGCGATTTCAACCGCCTGCGTAGTAGCCGTATCGCTCGTCGGAATAGCGTTTTTGTCCGTCACGGGGTCTGCCGTCGTCAAGGTATATTTCTGGTAAGTAAGGGAGGTCTTGGTGCCGTCCACCAGGCTCGTAATTGTCGCCGGCATTTTCGTCTTCGTATCCGGAGTTAGGGCTGTTCCCACTGTGACAAGCTGCGTTTCATAGACCGGATTGTTCGGGTCCGTATTATCTGCAATAATCTTGTTCCCATTTCCGTCCAGCTTGTATACAGCGACAGTCTGGGGATTTTTGTTTTTGTCCGTCCCATCCGCGAAGGAAAGAGACAGTCCGGTCACCTCACCGATGTCATCATAGGGAAAACGGAGGCGGTCGTAAACGGACTCCTTGACATCCGGAATCGTGCTCGTTGCCGTGATGGAATCCTCCGTCTTCGGAACCGTCACCTCGCCCGAATAGAAACGACTCTCTGTGAGGTCACTGCCGGACAGCTTCTGCTTGATCTTGTAAGTCGTATCCATCTCATCTTCCTGGAAGATGAGGTTCTTGTCGGTTCTAAAGCCCGTGAAGACCGTCCGGCCTGCGTAGTCGGCATTGCCTTCATGGTAGATCTGCTGCTGCAGGGTCTTGAGCTGGGAATAGATCGTGTTCCGGTCGGAATTATTCAGGGTGCCGTTGGACCCCTGGACAGCCAGGGTCCGCATGTCCACCATCAGGCTTTCCATATTCGAAAGGGCGGATGAGGTCACGTCCATCCACTTCTCGGCATCGGGAATATTCTTCTCGTAATACTGGTCAATCTTGTTGAGAGATGTCTGCAGACGAAGACCCCGGACAGCGACCACCGGGTCCTCGGAAGGCCGGTTGATCTTCTTCTGGGTCGTCATCTGGGTATTCCGCTTGTCCACCGCCACCTTTGTCGCATTGATATTGGTGTTGGCGTTGTTCATGATGATATGATTGGTAACTCTCAATGCCATATGGCTTTACCACCTTTCATCAAACTCCGGTGTTAAGGATTAGTTGATCGTACATTTCAGCAAGGGTGCTGATGACTTTTGCCGAAAGGTTGTATGCGTTCTGGAATTTCACCAGGTTCAATGCTTCCTCGTCTTCATCAACACCGGAAACGGACTGGCGCTGGGTGTTGATTTCCTTCTGGATATTCGTGTAGTTGTCGTTGAAAATGGAGGACTCCTGGGTATCTACGGTGATGTCCGCATAGATGACCTGGAGGAAGTCATCAGCCCCGCCGCCCCGGAAGAGCTTCTTCTCGGATTCGAGAGAGAGGAGCTTGTCCACGAGGTCGGCCGCGTCGATGCCCTTGTTCTGGTGGACCCGCTTTCCGTCGGAATCCAGTTTGTATACTGTGGCGTCTTCATTTGTGGCGTCATGAGGGTCAGAGCCGTCCCACTTGTCCGCCATATCGTAGTAGGAAGTTGTCGAAATCCGGGAGGCGTCCCGCTTTACGGCCTCGCTGATGCCTATGTTTGAGGCGGTCAGGCGGTAGTAGGTGTTGTCGCCGGAGCTGTTCTTCCGGACGCAGCTACCGGTATAATTCTTCCCGTCGTCCAAAACCGGTTCGGTAACAGCCGCATATTTGTCTGCGTCTACTGCATAGACCCCGTCGTAGTCGGTCAGCAGTTTATCATTCCCATCCGTCATACCTTTGACGACATCCGCTGTCACATTCCAGTCGAAGTCATTTTCCCCGTTGATATCATTGGCACAGAAGAAATTGGTGCCGGCATTTCCATTCCGGTCGGCTCCGGCCAGCTGGATATCATTGAAGGCCTTGGCAAAGCTCCGAACGAAGCTGTTCATCTGATTCTGGTAGTAGGGGATGCCCTTATAGTTCACGGTCTGACCCACAGTGGCTGTGGTCCCGCCGGCTTTTGCCAGCTTGGATGCGTCAATGGGGCTTGTCATATTGAAGGTGATGGAGTTGATGTTCCCTTCCCCGTCCGTCTCAAACGTAAAGCTCGAATAATCATAATTCGTATAATTGATGGTGAGCTGACCCGACTCCGGCAGGTTCATATTGTCGATGGTCATGCCAAAAGTATTTTCCAGGGTGACCTGAGTCGAGGAATTGCCTTCCGATGTGACCTTGCCCTTGAAATTTTCTTCATCATTCCCGTCGCGGATCATGAAGAGGGCCTTGAGACGGCCGTCCGCATTGTCCCCGTTCAGCTCGAAATTCGCCAGAGTAGTCTTCCAGCGGATATCATAGAGGCCGTCGATATCGTCCTGGTTGAACTTCTGGGGGCGGGTGACGCACTCGAGCTCCTGGTAGTCCTTGTCCTTGACCAGAATATTGCCGTTGACCTTGATCGTGAAGGAAGTGGCCCCGGTCTTCATATCCGGATAGTTCGAATTCACGACCTCAGCCTCTTTGACGTCAATAGGAATGATCTGGGAGAGCTCGTCCACAAGGAGGTCCCGGGAGTCCCGGAGGTCGTTGGCTGTCATGCCCTGCAGCTCAATGATATTGATCTGCTTATTTAAGAGGGCGATCTTCTTTGAAATGGCATTGACCTGGTCCACGGTGGACTTGATCTCGTCGTTTACGGTCTCCTGCAGCTCGGAGAGCTGGTTTGCGGTACTATTGAAGAAGTCCGTCAGCTTCTCTGCATTCGACGCCACCTCGGTCCGGATAGCGGTATTGCCCGCGTCCTTCTTCAGAGAGTCGATGGAGTTGAACATATTGCCGAAGAGGGTGGAGAAACCGGGGTTGGCGGCATTGTCCACATAGTAGTTCTCAATCTGGGGCATATAGTAGTTCAGCCGGTCGTAGTAGCCGTAGGCCTTCTGATTGGCCCAGTACTTCTGGTCGTAGTACTCGTCTCTCGAGCGCTTGACGTCTGTAGCCAGAACACCCGTTGAGGTGGAGCCGTACTTCTGGTAGACCCGCAGGGCTGTCTGGGCTTCCAGGGTGACCTTCTGGCGGGAATAGCCGTCGGTATTGGCATTCGAGACGTTGTTCGCCGTTGTATTGATGGAGGCCATGAAGGCTGTCAGTCCTGTGTGGGCGATTTCCAGGCCGAAAAATTGTGAACTCATGCATACGCTCCTTTGAGTGGAAACGCGGAAAGCAGAAACCGCGCGGGAGGTTTACATTATCCTCATACTACATACATCGGCAATCAGCCCGACAGAGATGAGAGCAGGTAGTCAATCATCTGGGAAACGACATTGATATAGCGGGAGGAGGCGTTGTAGGCGTTCTGATACTTGATCATGTTCGAAAGCTCATCATCCGAGCCCACGCCGATGACCTGCTGGCGGCTCGCCTCAATGGAATCCCGGGTCGAGGAAAGGCTCTCAGCTGTCGTGTTGTAGATGGAGCCTGTCGTTGCCAGCTCGCCAACCCACTTGTTGTAGAAGTTCATGAGGGAGGTCGGGGTCTCGTCGGAGGGGTTGATCTGGTAGTCGATCTTCTCCCAGAGATTGTAGATGTCCTGACCCATCGTGTAGTCGATGTTCCCGTTTTCCTTGACATGGGGAATCAGGGCCGGCTTCTCGACGAGATTCTGGTTGATGGTCATGTAGTTCATGGAGTAGAGGGTGTCCGTGTCGGTGTCATCCTCTTCGTTATATACCCAGAGACCTTCAATTTCCTTCGTCCGCTCTACCCCGTCGTGGTCTGTATAAGTGACTGTCTGCGGATCGGGTGTGATGCCGTCTTCCTTGTAAAAGCGGACAAAGGTATAACGATCACAGTTGTTGCGTTTGAAAAGCTCTTCGGTCGGGATTTTTCCGTCCGAACCAAGGGCCGGATCCGTGTCGTCGAAAATCTTTGTATTCTCCGTAATCGTAACCCACTTGCCTGTCTCAGTGTTTTTTCCCAGAAGGCCAAGTGTTTTGATCGGCTGCTTGTTGTCATCTACCATGACATTTCCGTCGGCATCATACAAAGGAACGCCGTTGGCTTCTACAGTCTTTTCCGTCCCGTCTTCATTCGTAGTCATGATCTGGGTCAGGCCCCGGACATCATACTTGCCGTAGTCGGAAAGGCTCGTAATCGGGGACAGGAGGTCGTTTACCTGGGTGATGAGGTTGTGGACCATCTTGTCCAGCTCCGACTCGGAATTCATGAGGATGGAATTGCCGAGCCCCTTGTCGTATTCATAGGAGGAAAGACCGTCCATGTCCGTGTAGTCAGCGACATCGTCGCCCCGGGCCAGAAGAAGGCCTTTGATCTCCCCGATATCGGTATTGCGGATGGGGTCAACGGAACTCGTATCGAAGACAAAGGCATAGTCATCCCTTGTGGGGTCGGAAAGCTTCTTCCAGTAGGGATTGTAAAAGCCGGTCCGGTCGTCGGTCTTGAGGCCGATCTCAAACTCCATATTCTCCGTGACGAAATCGACGCCTTCGATCTTGATCTTCACGATACCGTCCCAGGTCTCGGAATACTCGATCTTCGCCAGCTTCGAAAGCTCGTCCAGGTAGGAATCGCGCTGGTCACGAAGCTGCATGGCTGTTTCGACCCCGCCGGCCTCAATCCGCTGGATGTCGCGGTTCAGCTGCAGCATCTGCTTCCCGATCTCGTTGATGCGGTCAACGTCGTCCTTAATCTTCGTATTGAGATTGACCTGGTAATTGTTGATGCCGTCGTAGACACCCTTGGCCCGGGAGATGAAGAGCTGGGCCTTCTGAACGACCAGGTTCTGATTTACATCAGCAGAAGGGTCTTTCGCAAACTCGGCGAAGGCCTGGTAGAGGTCTTTGACCGCATCGGAAAACTGCTGGCCTGTCGTCTCCTGCAGCTCGACCTGGACCTGGTCCGCCGCGTCGTAATTGGCCTGGTAGAAGGACTGGCGCCCGTTCTCTGTCCGGTAGGCCCGGTCAAGGAAGATGTCTCTGGCATGGATGACATCGCCGATGGCCACGCCAAGACCGGCCCTTTGAGGGCTTACTGCCGCGTTCGCAAACGTATTATAGGGCTCGTCCTCGAAGGCTACCCGCTGACGGACATAGCCTGTGGTGTCAAGGTTGGAAAGGTTGTTCGCTACGACATTCAGGGCGTTCTGGGCCCCCCGGAGTCCTGAGGAACCTACGAAAAGACTGCCGAATCCGTTTGCCATGGTATTACCTCTATTCTAACGTAACTATTCAGATGCCCGCACTCGGATTTCTTCGAAATCCTCGTTGTCCGGGCTTCCGGGCGGCTTCGCCGCCAGGCCACAGAAAATATTAAAACTTACGGATGCAAGCATCCAACGTTTTTATATTTTCTGTGCTGAATAGTTACAAAAAGAGGGCGCGGTTATTTCACTGAAATAACCGCGCCCTCAAACAAGTCTCTCATTGTTTGAAATCGAAGCTTCCGCCTCCGAGCAAATCGCCGGTGCTCACAGCATCCTTGCCGTAATTTGCGGTCTCCGGCGCCTGTCGCATGCTTTTATAGAGGGTCAGGTCGAAGTCGACCATCTCCATCGCCTGCTCCAGAAGGACCTTGTTCTGCTGATTCAGAAACTGCATCCGGGTCGCGCTCGCTACAAGCTCATCCCGGGCCTTCGTCAGGGCCTTCTGTTCTTCCGGCTGCTTGCCGAGGAGGTTTATGATACCGGTCACTGTGAGGCTCTCGTCTTCATGGCCGAGAACGACGGACATATCCTTCATGACGGATACGCGCTTCCCTTCCAAGCGCTTCAGCTCGTCGCTCATCTCCTGCTCCCGGTCCGAAAGATCTGTGAGACTGTCTATATCCCTACTGATCACAGCCTGTCTCTTCCGGTCGGCGAGGTCATACAGCCTGTCATAGCCGTCCTTTTCCTTCGCCAGGGTATCGAGCAGATCATCCACAAGACTGGCCAAACCGATATCTCCTCTGCTTCAAAAACTTGTCAAAAAAGCTGCCTTCCTCAAAAAGCCTGATTGTACTTCTGCAGAAGTACACTCGCAAAGTCGTCGACATCCACCTGGACATCTCCGGAATATTTGGCTTTCATTTCAGAAACAACATCTTCCCTGACATCCGAAGCGTCGGCGACTGCCTGTTTTGCGACCTGAAAGTCCCGGCCGAATGATGAAATCTGAACTTCGTCT
>JAZASQ010000104.1:0-6350 GCA_036343235.1 Lachnospiraceae bacterium | reverse complement strand
TGATACGGTGAATTATAGATGGATAC
Source organism: Lachnospiraceae bacterium (assembly GCA_036343235.1). Classification (GTDB taxonomy): domain Bacteria; phylum Bacillota; class Clostridia; order Lachnospirales; family Lachnospiraceae; genus RUG306. Next base: position 6,324 of record JAZASQ010000104.1, on the reverse strand, counting down.
AAAAACAGGATGGATTTTTATTATAGATGAATAATGCAATAAAGATAGATAAAGGACGTGTCGGAAAGCACGTCCTTTGTTATAGATCGTAGAAAGCTTTTGGAGTTCCGCATAGTGCAGTCATGATCAGCACATGGGAGCATAGGCGCAGAGAGTATATATAATAAATACCGTTGGAAAACAGGCCTGCGTTTTTATATTTCAGGTACGAGGAAAACAGGCTGCTGTTACCTGTGCCGGAAAGGATTTCCTGAAAAGATTCTTCGCTGATTCTGAACCAGTCGAAAGAACCTTTTCTCCATGAAATCTTTTGGTATACCGTAGTCATCGTTTTGTGCCCCGCATAAGTTTCCCCATTTTGGAGCAGCCAGTTGATGTTACAAGCCAGCTGAATAAAGAAAGCTTTTTCCTTTTTGAACAGAGGATCCCATTCCTGGGTGCGAGTATTCCGGGTGTGGCGCAGCTCATCTTTCGTCAGAACAGACGATGCCGGATGATAATGAAATCCTATGCTTTTTAGCGGCACCGGACTGTTTCTGATCCTGATCTTGTGCAGTGGGCAGTACTCTACTTCATCGACTTGTGGAAGTACCTGCCAGTATGGTTCCCCATAGAGTTTTGTCTGCTCTGCAGCGCACTTCGGACAGTATCGGAGATAACCGGCGGGATTGACGGTCCTCGGATGCATCCACCTTGGAAATGATTCGGTAGTTTTGCGTCCTGCCACGACGTCCCGGATGCGCTCCAACTCACCGGGAATGGCGTTGATTGCATAAAGATTGTACGCGGTGTTCTGATGGAGCATTTTTTCTACCACCGCTTCCCCATGAGAAGGAAACCAGTACTTTACCAGTTCAAGGTGGAAAGGCGTAAGAAGGGTAGATGTCAGGCTGCTGTTGTATCCGAAAAGCTGGTTGCTGGTGCACCAGTCATTTACATTCCCGCTCCGGACATGATACCGGCAAAGCACACTGTAGAAAGCTTCCCCCGGATATGGCGTCGGGAAAAGGGTGAGAGGGGCAGGAGGCGTTCTGTTTGTATTGTGTTTATAACCCTTCATCGATCAATCCTGCTTCTTTTACGGCTTCATAGCCGATCAGCCCTGTAAGGGAACTGTCGCCAGCATCTTCATCTGCAGGCTTTGCCAGGTATACCTGGTAAGCCCTTTGCGCAATGACCGGGGCCGCCAGGCATCCGCTTTTATCTTCGGCAAGGGCCATGCATACAAAAGAACGGGCCGCTTCGTGTGAAAGGCCCAGGCCCATGAGTGTGACGATGGCAGCTTCCTGCGCAGTGGATTCTTTCGGTGGCGATACAGCCGGGCTTTTGGTTTCTGCGGCAATGGAATAGTTGTCTTTGTAGTCGCCAAAGGAGAATGGTGCGATGTCAATGTATTGTTTCAGGTCAACTTCTTTGCCGGCTTTCATGGCGTCCCGCATCGGTTTTGTGAGGCCCATCTTTTCAGAAGCGATACGGTGGAGGTCTTTTTCGGAAAAAGATTCTGCTCCGGACAGGATCGCGTCTTCCTGGACGAGCTTATAGATATGGACAGCGAGGAACGGGATCCCCTGGGCTTCTTCATAAAGGGCATTCTTCATCCCGGGTGTGAAAGGGATCCGCTCTTTTGTATACTGGTATGTCCAGATGGCCTTGCAGAACAGTTCCCAGGAAATGTCGTTTGGCATGCGTTCCCACAGGGCATCACCCTGGCCGCTCCCGCGCTTTGCCTGCTGGAACTCGTTCCGCAGGATAGAAAGGGCTTTTGGTGTCCCGATCATGATCACAGGGACGCCGATCGTATTGACCAGTGTCACGAAGAAGTTCAGGACCCTTTCCGGGACACCTTTCTGGGCGCTGCATAAGTTCTGGATCTCATCAATGATCAGGATGCCTACGTTATGGGATACGCACAGCCGCGACATGGCGATCATCATACGGTCAAGGGTTGCCCGGCGGGAACTGTACTGTTCGCTGTAGGAGGTGCCGAGCAGGTCATCAAGCTCCCGGAAGAAATCCATGCACAGGCCTTTCAGTGACCCGTCGCAAGAACAGTCGATCTTCAGCCAGGAAACCTGATGCATGACCAGAGGGATCCCGCGGTACGTTGTGTGCCGTATGACCTGCGGATAGAGGGAAAGGATGCTCTCGACGGTCGTACTCTTGCCGATCCCGGAAATCCCCAGGATGGAAAAGCCGTATGTATGGGGATGGTATCCCCTTACGTAATTCAGCCCTTTGCCGGAAACGGAGGCATTGTAACCGGCGGCGAGCTGCGCTGCATAAACCTGTGAAAGAGGGTTGCGGTCCGCGTATCCCCACCGGATACACCGGTCGATCCGTCCAAACACATCCACTTCCCGCTCCATGGGCTGGTGGAGCCGGACGATCCGCTGGGTAAGCAGCTGCCGGTAAGAGGAAGGGGCGTTTCGCTCAGCGTCAGAATAAGGAGGGCGTATCATCAGTTTTGCAATGGCATCGCCCGGTTCAAAAGGAGGAGGGAGTGCCTCGATCAGCGGATTATAACGGAATTCATCCAGTAACTCATCGCGGTAGACCGCGTCATGAATCATTGTTGTCATCGGATCCTCCCTTCAGCGCGTTATCAAGGGCCTCCTGCAGCATCCTGGTGATTGGGGAGACCACCGGCGGGGCTTCTGTTTCGCCGCCGGATTCCGGAAGGACTCCCTGCCGTTTCAGTGTTTCCCGGGTGTTCCTTTCCCGGATGGCATCTTTTTCTTTCTTCCGGTTTGCTTCAATCTCGGAAATCCGGGCAGCCTTGCTTTTTTCCGGTTTTGGCGGCAGTTTCGCAATGGCCTCCGCTTTGGTTTTCGCAATGAACTCTTCCAGCTGTATCCTGTGGAAATCTTCTGTCGGTGCATAGGACGCCTGCTCCTCATGGTCAAACGCCGCCATCCGCTGTGCTTCTTCCGTGCTTGTCCCTTCATAGATGCGGTCTTTTTCCAGGAGGCGGCATTCGACCGGGGAGGCACCGGATGTGGGGCTGATGTAGATGAGGCCGGCATCCCTGGGATCGTAGGCAGCCGTCACCTTCCAGGAGGAGTCGGACCTGGCGATGTCATACCATCTTTCCTGTTCTGCCTGGTCACAGGTGTAGTAGCGGCCGTCAAAGCGGATCCCCATCCGGGTGACAGAGGCTTCCCCTTTCGGGAGAAGGTGGTAACGGACGTGTTCCCGTTCCATGGTCCTGAGGCCTCCGCTCATGTACCGGATACCGAACTCCCAGATGTCCCTGGGGATGGGTTTGACATGGAGTTGGCGCATCTGCCTGGTTTTCCTGAAGGCCTCCATGTAGTGGTAGTTGTTGTACTGCAGAACGCACCGGATGATGATGGCTGTGAATTCGTAAAGGTCCAAAGCGGATTCCAGCCGGTAGTCTCTGGCACAGCGCTGCCGGAAATCTTTTTCGACTTTTCCGGGCAGGGAGGTCATGTCGATATTTATAAGGTCAAAGTGTTTTTCGATGATGCCCTTGAGGTCGCCGCGGTAAGGAGGCGCGTTCTCAACGGTTATGCCGAGATGCTTGCACAAAAGATCCGCCGTGCGGCTTTCCATTTCACCCCGGTCTGCAAGGATCACGGACGGGAAATGCATGCAGGGCCATTCTTCCGGATTGATCTCAACGCCATACCTGGCGCAGTATTCCACCTTGTCTTCCACAGAATTGAGGATCGTCCTGGCGGCGTTTTCCCAGGACGGCGGATCGAGGGAGATGTTCATTCCCGTGACGATGTGGGAGAAACTGTCCATCTGGAAATACATGGTAGGCCGGCCGATGATGGCGCTCCGGTCATCCCGGCTGACAAGGTAGATATCCGCTGTTGTGGCATCGATCTGGCAGGCAATGCCGGGCCCCCGCAGATGGGTTTCCGTACGCCCGGTCTCACCACGGCTTTTCAGGTGGTAGCTGCGCTGGCCGTCCCGGCTGAGCACCTCTTCCAGGGTGTCACGGTTTTTCCTGTGCCAGTAGAAGAACTGCTGGCGTGACGGGACTTCGTCCGGGTCCATCGGCGCAACGGTATTCCCATCCTTATCCTTTACGGTATAGTAATCCCCGACAAGACGGAGATAAGTTTTCTCAAGGGAAAGTTTCTCCTCGCCGAGATAGTACTTCGTAAAAGCAGTGCGGAAGTTCCGCAGATCCTTTGCGGACAGTTTTTTCCCGGCGGCACCGGGCAGCTTCGGCCTGCCAGGCCGCCCGGCGGAATCTTTGTATGGGTCCCTTGATTTCCCGCATGGCGAATAATCCGGAAGAAGGGCGTCAGGGACTTTTCCGTACCGCCAGTACTTCCCAAGGTATTTATAGAGGTTTGGTACCTTCGTGCCGGTCTTCTCCTCGATGCCAAGGAGGATCTTGCGGCGCTTTCCCGGGTCATAGATCGCCGGTTCGTCCGCTACAGCGTCCCGGATCAGGTCCCAGGCCTTGTCCCGAAGGCGGAGGGCTGTTTTACCGGCTTCCCCGCTCCGCACAGGATGCCAGATATCCGGGGCAAAGGAATAGCGCCCTTTTTCGATGCCATCTGAAAGCACTTCAAGAGAAACTTTTTCGGGAACGTTGGAATTGCCCGGGAGCCGGAGCCAGTAAGAGGGGAGATCCGGTGTGGAGGAAGTCCACAGGAGCCTGTAGTCACAGTCCTGTTCCAGGTCATGGATGACCTGTCCTATCAGAAAAAGGCTGTCTTGCATAAAACACCTCCGTTTTGATTCAGAAGAAAAGCCTTTGGTTCAGGTCCGGGGATACAGAGCCGTCAAGGACAAGAGACTTGTAGAGAGTAATGGCACTCCCCGGGGGAAGATGAAAAGAGTCTTCAAATGAAACGATTCCTCCCGGCTTCAGAAGACCGTCGCTTCCGATCAGTTCAAGCAGAGCATCCCGTGCCTTCTGCCGGAGACCGGTATCGGGGATGATGCTGTCCGGGGACTCGCCGGAATAAAGCCACTGGAGATTTAAAGCTTTGTTCCGGTTGATCTGTTTTTCCGTGACGATCTTCCAGTCAACGCCCCGGGATGACCAGTAGGCGCGTTCAATGGAGAACTTTTCGATGATCCTTGGGTTCTCCAGTTCATCAGAACACTTGACAGTCCTTGCGTGAAGGCCGTCTTTTTTGGAGATCAGGAAATCTGAAGTCATGACGAACGGAAAGTCCCCCTTCCAGGGATGCCGGATGTTCATCCTTCGGGAGAGCTCCATTGTCTCAGAGAGGCGGAGAGGGAACTGTTCCCTGATATCCAGTACTTCCGGATCCGCGTCAAGGATATAGAAAAAGTATTCCTCGTTTCTGGACAAAAGGTGATGGATGCGCCCGGTTGTCCTGCCGGGGATCCGGGCGGATATGCCGCGTGAGGGAAAGTCGTGGATGTAGATCCAGGGCTTATAGTCTGCGCCTGTACCCTGGCCGCGGCCTTCCTTCAGGTAGCGCAGGTAATGCTGGTAATCCCAGGCAGGTCGTCTTTTTCCCATAGAGCTGTCCTCAGAGGTATGGAACTATGTTTAATGTATATATCTATAATACACTATATCTTGTATTTATGCAACTATGTTAAACTATCAAAAAGGCCTGTAAATACAAGAATAATGGCCCGTTTCCAACTGGAACCGAGCCATGAGAGCTACTTTTTATGAGACTGTTAAACGATTTTTACGGTTTTGTATAAAAGTATAATTCACCGTATCACTGCATGGATAATAAGCTGTAGAAAATCCCAGGATATTATTGACAGGTGAACGTGCGCTCACTATAATAAGTGAACGAAAGGTCACTGATTGTTTTTTTTGGATAATCCAAATGGAGGTCGTCCCATGAATATGTATATTGCTTACTGCGGGCTGAACTGCGAGACCTGTGAAGCCCGTCTTGCAACCGCGAATGACGACAATGATTTGAGGCAGAAGGTTGCAAAGCTCTGGTCGGAGCTGAATGGCGTGGAGATCACGCCGGAAATGATCAATTGTGTCGGGTGTCGGATAGACGGTGTGAAGACTCCCTACTGTGAATCGCTCTGTCCCATCAGGCAGTGTGCGCTGAGCCGCAAGATAGAGACATGCGGTGAGTGCAGCGAAATGGATACGTGCGAAAAGTTAGGGGCGATCATCAGGAATAATGCTGATGCATATCGCAACTTGAAGAGATAATCCTGCCGAAGGGCCTGATTATAAATACTATATATTTAAGGAGAGTGCTGTTTGAAGAAGTGCACTAAACGACTTGGAGCTACGCTCCGCAGCAACACACCGGAGATTGCAGGCTGACCGGGAGGTTGGCGTATTATCACCGGACCTCCCGCTCAATATCAGTTAAAGTCATT
>JAZASQ010000103.1:0-6439 GCA_036343235.1 Lachnospiraceae bacterium | reverse complement strand
GTCTCTCCCTTCCGGAGGGCTCGATACTCACTTTTCTTTTGTTCCTGTCACGCGATGGGAATAGAAATGCACCCGTTCAGATGCTATAATCGAAAGGAGAAAGCGTTTGGAAACAAAGAGAAAAACTTATGACGAGCTCACCTTCACGGACGATTTCATGTTCTGTGAGGTGCTGCGGAACCACCCGGAGCTCTGCCGGGACCTGGCGGAACTCGTGACCGGCAGGAAGGTGCTGAAGGTGCATCTGCCCGAGGCACAAAGGCAGGAAAAATTTCTGTACGAAGGCAAGGGCGTCCGCTTCGATATTACCTTCGAGGATGATGCTCATACGGATTACGACATCGAAATGCAGACGGTCCTGAAGGCAGGCATTTCCAGGCGCAGCCGCTATTACAGCAGTATGATCGACATGTATCATTTGAAAAAGGGGACTGAATATTCGGAGCTCCCGGATTCGTACATCGTCTTTATCTGCCTGGAAGACCCCTTCAAGAGGGATATCGCCCGGTATACATTCCGTGAAACATGCGAAGAACTGCCGGACTATCGCTTGGAAGACGGAAGAACAACTATTTTCATTAATTCCAAGAGCCCGAATGGGGCTTCTCCGGAACTTATTGCACTTTTTGATTACCTGAACGGCAAGGCACCTGCTTCTGACCTGACAAAGGCCATAGAACAGGCTGTCCTGGACCAAAAGGATAGTGAGGAAGGAAGAATTAGATATATGACTCTTGAAGAACACTACAAAGAGGAACGGGAAATCGGAATAGAGATAGGGACGGAAAAGGGCATAAAAATAGGAACGGAAAAGGGTATTGAAATCGGCAAGTCAGAGATGATTCAAAATGCCGTGGCTGCAGGAAAGTCGATGGAGCAGATTGCTGATTTCTTAGGGATTTCTGTAAAAGAAGTTCAGAAGCTTAGCCAAGTCTGATTTTGTACGAATTTCAATGCCGTCTCCTTCCGAACGCCTTCAGGACCTGCGCGAGCTGCCGGCCTGCAAGGCGTCCGGGGGAGCCGAAGGCACGAGGCTCCTGCAGGGACGGCGTGGAAATTTGTCGCGTGGCCAAACCCGCCTGTAGAAAATGTGAGTATTTAAGAGCCTGGCCCGATGCAAGGGTAAGCAGGAAAAGAAGGGTATGCCTCTGGGCGCCGCAGCGGTCCGTAGACCGGCTGGCGACCGGGGGCATACCCTTCTTTTCCGCGGGATTCGTTCGGCCGGCTCTTACTAAGTCACAGTTTCGAAGGCGACAGCCAGGTGCCTTATAATTCGGGCAGAAGGACCAGCAGGAGCGAGCTGCCGCACGGCCTTTCTGTGAGGAAGGCAGCGAAGCGTCACGGGAAGGACCGTATCATCAATCTTGTTATATTGCATTAATATTGCATTTATAATATATTTGTAATATTATGGGAAATGTATTTTTCTATTCTTCTTCGATTTTCTTATTCTCTGGTTTCGATTGATTCCACCCTATTCAATAGTATATAATATAGGAGGTTCAAATGTTCTTTTGTTTCGGAGACTTTTTCCCCAGAACCTTTATTGAACTCGATGTTTTCTATAATCAGTGGATTCGCTGCGGACTCACAGATGATGATTTGGCACTTCTTGAAGAGGAGTTGGCAAAGGATCCGAAAGCCTGGCCGGTCGTCAGCGGGACCGGCGGCATGCGAAAGATGCGTTTTGCATTGCCCTACAGTGGAAAAAGCGGCGGTATAAGGGTTTGCTATTTGGACATTCCCACTCAGGAAACCATCTTTCTCTTGTTCTGTTATCCGAAGAATAAGGAAGAGAACCTCTCGCCGGCAGAGTTAAAGCAGATTCAAAAAATTATTCTGGAAATAAAAAATGCCATGAAAGAAGGTACTTCACATGAGTGAACTTTACGATGGACTTATGGAAGGGCTGAATGAAGCTCTCGAATATGCCAAAGGAAAACGTACCGCAAGAAAACGTACCATTATGGTTACGCCTGTCAAAGTATATTCTGCAGATGATGTGAAACGCATTCGGAAAAAGACGGGGCTTCCGCAAGTAATGTTTGCCGAATATTTGGGCGTCTCTCACAAAACCGTTGAGGCCTGGGAAGCCGGACGAAATCATCCGTCAGGAGCTGCCAGCCGCCTGCTGACACTCATGGAATTGAATGAAAACCTGACGAAAGAATACCCTTTTGTCAAAATTGAAGAAGCATGAATACTGCGGTCATATAGCTTGTTTCAAGACAAAAGTCCGCCAGCCATCCTGCCTGCTCAAAATTTCTTATTGATTTTTATTTCGTCTTGTAATATTTTCTTAACATCTCTCTTGGCAGTGTTTCACTGTCCGCTGCACTCGCAGCAGGGTCTCTCCCTTCCGGAGGGCCTCATCATCCACTTTTCTTTTGTTCCTGTCACACGGGATGGGAATAGAAATGCACCCGTTCAGATGCTATAATCGAAAGGAGAAAGCGTTTGGAAACAAAGAGAAAAACTTATGACGAGCTCACCTTCACGGACGACTTTATGTTTTGTGAGGTGCTGCGGAACCACCCGGAGCTCTGCCTGAAACTGGCGGAACTCATGACCGGCAGGAAAATCCTGACCGTCCGCTTGCCTGAGGCGCAAAAGCAGGAAAAATTCCTGTATGAGGGCAAGGGCGTCCGCTTCGATGTCACCTTTGAGGATGAGGCGCATACGGAATACGACATCGAAATGCAGACGGTCCTGAAGGCAGGCCTCTCCAGGCGCAGCCGCTATTACAGCAGCATGATCGACATGTACCATCTGAAAAAAGGGACCGAATATTCGAAGCTTCCTGATTCGTACATTGTATTCATCTGTCTGGAAGACCCCTTCAAGAAAGACATCGCCCGGTATACATTCCGTGAAACATGCGAAGAACTGCCGGACTATCGTCTGGAGGACGGAAGAACTACGATTTTCATCAATTCCAAGAGCCCTAACGGGGCTTCTCCGGAACTTATTGCACTTTTTGATTACCTGAACGGCAAGGCGCCTGCTTCTGACCTGACAAAGGCCATAGAACAGGCTGTCCTGGACCAGAAGGATAGTGAAGAAGGGAGGTTGAAATTTATGACTCTTCAGGAACACTATGACGAAGAACGGGAAATTGGTAAGGTCGAAGGGATAGAAATCGGCAAGGTTGAAGGAATAGAAATTGGGACAGAAAAGGGTATAAAAATCGGAAAGTCAGAAATGATTCAAAATGCCGTGGCTGCAGGAAAATCGGTGGAGCAGATTGCAGATGTGCTGGGGATTTCTGTAAAAGAAGTTCAGCAGCTCAGCCAGCTCTGATGTTGTGCAAAGTCTGTTGCAGTCTCCTTCCGAACGCCTTCTGTACCTGCGCGAGCTGCCGGTCAGCAAGGGTAGTATGGAAGCCGAAGGCACGAGGCTCCTGCAGGGACGGCGTAGAAATTTGGTGCGTGGCCAAACAAGCGTCTTCGATATTGAAAATCTGGATGCGAAGCAGGATTTCGACGAACTGCCAGAGACCTATATTATTTTCATTACGGAAAATGACATATACCAGGACGGCTATCCTTTTTATCAGTTTGAAAGAATAAACATAAGAGACGGAAGCTTGTTTGGAGACGAGGAGCATATCCTCTATATCAACGGCGCCTATCGCGGCGACGATGAGATCGGGCACCTGATGCATGACTTCAGCTGCAGCAATCCCGATGACATGTACAATAGTGACATGGCGGACCGCTCCCGCTATTTGAAAGAATCAGAGAAAGGGGTAAGCGAAATGTGTACAATCATGGAAGACCTCAGACAAGAAAGTATAGAGATCGGCAGGGAAAAAGAACGAGCAGAGATGATTCAAAATGCCGTGGCAGCGGGAAAATCTGTGGATCAGATTGCTGATTTCTTAGGGCTTTCTGTAAAAGAAGTTCAGCAGCTCAGCCAAGTCTGATTTTGCACAAATTCAGGTGCTGTCTCTTTCCGAACGCCTTCAAAGGCCTGCGCGAGCTGCCGCACGGCCTTTCTGGAAGGAAGGCAGCGAAGTGTCACCGGAAGGGCCGCCATTCTTGCTTTTTCAGCAAATTCTGCCCAACATAAAGACTTGCAGCACCTCGGTGGCGAGAAGCAAGTCGCAGAGGCGGGAGTTTGGGGCAGATACCGCCCATCCGCAGCACTTTTTGTTTGACATTTCTTTCTCAGACGGGCGGCATTTGTCCTAATCCGCCGCGTGAGCGACTTGCTTTTCATTTGGGAGCTTCTGCAAGTCCACGGCATGGGCGGCATTTGCGTGAATCCGCCGCGTGAGCGACTTGCTTTTCATTTGGGAGCTTCTGCAGGTCCACGGCATGGGCGGCATTTGCGCCAGCCGCAGCAATTAGCGACGGCGGGCCAGACGCCGTTTCGCGTCGCTGGGCATATAGCTTGTTTCGCTGCAAAAGGCCCACACCCGCCCAACAAACTTTGGACCTATTGGCTATGGCAAGACAAAAGACCGCCAGCCAGCCTGCCGCCGCTGGGCATATGGCTTGTTTCGCTGCAAAAGGCCGACACCCGGCCAACAAACTTTGGACCTATAGGCTATGGCAAGACAAAAGGCCGACAATCTGCCTGCCGTCGCTGGGCATATGGCTTGTTTCACTGCAAAAGTCCCACACCCGGCCAACAAACTTTGGGCCTATTGGCTATGGCAAGACAAAAGGCCGCCTGCCTGCCTGCCGTCGCTGGGCATATAGCTTGTTTCACTGCAAAAGGCCGCCCGGTTTTCGCCGGACGGCCTTTTCTTCGCGCTTTATATTATTCTCATCCTTCCCACGGGACTTCGTCGTCGTCGCCGAGCTTGTGGCCCATCATGATAGAGTTTCGGGACTTGGTCTTGGCCTTGTAGAGGAGATTGTCCGCGGCGTGGAGGAAGTTCCAGGCCGTGGAGCCCTGGTCGGGGTGGCCCCAGAAGACGCCCTGGGAGACCGTGACAATCTTCATGTAGGACTTCGTGAATTTGTGTTCAACGGCTTTCTTCAGGATGGTGGCCTTGAGGTCTTTCGCCATGTCGAAGACTTCCGTGTCCTTGTAGCCCTCGTAGATGACCACGAATTCGTCGCCGCCGTAGCGGGCGCAGAAGACACCGGGGTAGCGCTTCAGGGCCTTCACCATGGAGGCGACGAAGGCGATGCACTCGTCGCCGGCCTGGTGGCCGTAATTGTCATTGTATTCCTTGAAGTAATCGATATCGAGAATCTCGATGGCCCAGTCCTGGCCGCTCTGAATGGCGCGATTGAACGACTGCCCGGCGTAGGCGTTGAGGCCGGCCCGATTGTCCATCTGGGTCAGGGCGTCCGTGACGGACTTCCTCTGCAGGACCTTGTTTTCCTCCTCGACCTCGCGGTTGATGCGGGCAAGGTCGTTGAAGGAGCCCCTGAGGCGGAGCATATTTCGGATCATCAGGGCGTTTTCCTGCTCCCCGGTCTCATAGAGCTCGAAGAAGCGGACAGCCAGTTCCCTGTAGGCAGCTGAATCGCCCCGGCTGCGGGCGTTTTCGAGCTTGAGCTCCACGACCCGGCGCTCGAGATTCTTCACATTCGTCTTCGTGACCAGGGTCTCCATGCGGGAGCAGATGATGTCGAACTCTTCAGCATTTCCCGACTCCTGCAGCATGGACATGTATTCGTAGATATCGTCAAATATGTCGAGGACAGGCACCTCGCCGGAAAACTCCTCCCGGACCGCGTCGATATAGTCCTGTTTCACCTTCTCCTTGCCCAGGCGGTAGTAGAGGATGGCCCCGAAGCAGTCCACGGACAGCTTGTCGTGGGAATCCAGCCGGTCCCCGCACGTCGTCTGCAGGCGGTCGAACCAGTCCTCAGCCGCTGTCGTGTCCCCCCGCTTGAGACAGGCTTTCGACAGGCCCAGCAGGGCCACAGACATATATGAATAATATTCGTCCGGGGCCAGCTCTATATTCTCTATGATCTCGCAGGCGTTTGTGAAGCGGCCGATGGCCTCGTCATTCTCCCCGGCGGAAAGGTAGATATTTCCGATATTGAGGTTCATCATGACCTCAAGATTTTTGAGGTTGTGGGAGCGGCTGATGGAAAGGGCCCGGGAATAATAATCCATGGCGAAAGGCGCATTGCCCCTGTTCATGGACATGATGCCGAGGAGATTGTTCGCGCGGACCACGTACTCCCACTCCCCGGCCTTTTCGAAGGGGTCAAGGCAGGAGACCATATCCGTGTAGAAGGTCACCATGTCGTTCTCGAGGTAGCTTGCCTCGCCCCTCATGAAGCGGGCGAAGCCCACGAGGGCGTCGTCGTTCTGGATGAGGCCGATGCTCTCGAGACTGTTGCAGGCGTTGACGACCTTCTCCCGGTCCTGGCCCAGGGACGTATTGACCTGCTCAATCAGAGAGGATATATTTTCCGGATATTTTTCAAAGTCCATCGGATTTCAATTCCCGTCACGCAAAGCG
>JAZASQ010000102.1:0-6440 GCA_036343235.1 Lachnospiraceae bacterium | reverse complement strand
CATTTGGTCCCTAGAGAAGAAGATTCTTGAACTGGCGGGGGCGGGGATTTGGAAATATGGGCGGGAATGTTGCATTTGGTCCCTAGGGAAGAAGATTCCTGAACTGGCGGGGGCAGGGATTTGGAAATATAGGCAGAAGTGCTGCAAATTCAGGAGTATCTCGCCGGCTCTTCAGAGACCTTCTGCACCAGCATCTCACAGGTGCCGTCGTGGTTGTCGGATAGCGCTAAGACCTTCTGCCCCTCGAGCTTGAAGGAGCGGGGGACGTTGCGGCTGGGGTCCCCGGCGTTCATATGGACCCTAAGGACCTGGCCGACCTCCATCTCGTCGAAGGAGACCTTTGCCTTCACGAAGGTGACCGGGCAGACCACGTCCGTGATGTCCACATATTTGTCATACGTTTTTTCTTCAGCCATAGTGTAAGCCCCCAAAAGCCCTTGTTCCGTGCACCACCCGCGGCAGGCTCTGATTGCATCCGCCCTGCACGTGATCCTCTGCTGTTTTTGAGATGTAATCATAGGCCGCGTACTCATCTCTGTCAAGGAGGCAAAGAGCACGATTTACAGGCAGACAGGTATCGGGCTCCCTGCTTTAAAAACAAGGGCGCGCCCATCTACGGCGCACTCAAATGGAGCAAAAAAAGGAACCGTAGGAAGAAAAAATACCTTTTCCGGGCCGGAAGAGCAAATACCGCCCATGTCCATGAAAGATCGGAGCTCAGAAATGAAAAACAGGTCGCAGGGCAAGCAATTTGAGGCAAATACCGCCCATGCAAGGCGTCTGGCGATAAAAAATATGGGCGGTATTTGCCCGGATCCACCGCGTGAGCGACTTGCTTTCCTGATATAAGCTTCCAGGGATGGCGGTGATGGGCGGTATTTGCCCAAATCCGCCGCGTGAGCGACTTGCTTTTCTGATTTGAACTTCCAAGGATGACGACGATGGGCGGTATTTGCCCAAATCCGCCGCGTGAGCGACTTGATTTCCTGAGATAAGCTTCCAGGGATGGCGGCGATGGGCGGTATTTGCCCCAAATCCGCCGCGTGAGCGACTTGATTTTCTGATTTGAACTTTCAGGGATGGCGGCGATGGGCGGTATTTGTCCTGCTTAAGGGGAAAAGGCACCTCTTCGCGCGCCATTGAATCAGGAGGCACTGACTTTCGTGCCCCGTATTCCCTCAACCGCTTTCTGAAATCCCGCCACCAGCAGGAAAGAAACCATGAAAATGATGACGGCCAGTAGAAGCGTCACAAGGAAGCCCCCCACGATTCCGAAGGGCTCCGGGGAAAAGCCGCTGACCTCAAATACAAGATTCACAAGAATAATATGCACAAGGTAGATTCCAAACGAAGCCCGGTCCACGGAAAGCAGCAGGACGGAGAAGCCCGACAGGTGGCCTTCTTCCGCCTCCTTACGGGCGGCGAAAAGGGCGAAGACCGAAAGGGACAGGACGGCAACCGGCAGGGATGAGTAATCGGAAATCAGCCGGCGCACGAGCTCACTGTCGGCGAAATATCCGTAGAGGGTGGCGCAGACTATGATGGCAGCCGATATAGCAAGGCCGAAGACGGCAAGGGCCTTTGCCCTCGATCCGGGGGTCGGAGTGGCGGTCACTGCTGCCTTCTCATCCCCGTCTTCCATCCCGGGCTGCATTCCTGTAACGTCTTTCGCTGCAAAAGAATTCGGCGTTCCGCTTCTTGTTCCGGACGTGGCAAGCAGGTATCCGGCGAAGAGGTATAGGGGATAGACTGTGTAAACAGGGATGTAGAAGGCTGTTCCCATTCCAAGCGTTGTCAGGACGGGAAGAAGAGATTGAAAGATTGTGAGAATGACAACCGTGTAGGCCAGCCCCTGCCGGGACATGGCTCCGGCGGCCCCCCTGAAGGCGGGAAGAAGGAGGTAGATACCGATCATCATGTAGAGGTACCAGAGGGGGCTCCAGCTCGTTCCCGTCACGAGACGGAGGGCCCAGTCCGCGAGCGGATTTGCCGGGGCGATGAGGCCGAAAAGAATGTCAAAGACCTCGTAAACCGCCGTAAATATGAGCAGGGCCCGGACCACCCGCCATATGTAGCGTCTGAAGAGTCTTCCCAGAGAGACCTCCCGGGCCGGATCCAGCATCAGGGCGCCGGTCACCATGACGAAGCAGGGAACGGCCCAGAGCATGAGATTACGGCCGGTCACAAGGGCAGCCACAAGACCGGATACAGCCGGGTCGGCTGTGCCTGCCGCCGTGTCCGCCGCGGTCTGAGCCACCCCGCCCAGAGAAGCTGCCGCTGCCTGAAAAGTATGAAAGAGGACGATGGCCAGACAGGCAATCGCCCTCATGTAGGAGAGATTATTCTTTCGTTTTTTCATGGATAAGTCAGTCCGTCATCGATGCAGCCGCTGTTGGGATCCGCGGGTTGAGCCGTCTGGGCGGAATCTGCTGCAGGCTGGGAATTCTGGTTGGAGGCAGCTGCGGGCTGGGAATTCTGGTTGGAGGCGGCTGCGGGCTGCGAATTCTGGTTGGAGGCGGCTGCAGGCTGCTGAGTCTGGTCAGGCTGGGACGTCTGACCGGAGGCAGGGGTCTGCGTCTCCGACGTTTTCTGCTTCTTCGAAGACTTGGAAGAAGAAGTCTTCTTTTTCTTCTTTGCGGCCTTCTTTTCCGCTTCCGCTTTCGCAGCTGCCTGCTTCTCCGCTTCTGCTTTTGCAGCTGCCTCTGCGGCTTGCTTCTCTGCTTCAGCCTGCGTGCCTGCGGCATTTGCCTCTGTCACTCCGTCTGCACCGGCTGCTGCATTCGTGCCTGCTGCCGTGTCCGTACCTGCTGCAGGGTTTGCGCCTGCTGCCGTGTCCGTACCTGCCGCAGAGTTTGTGCCTGCTGCCGTGCCTGTACCTGCTACAGAGTTTGCGCCTGCTGCAGAGTTTGTGCCTGCTGCCGTGTCCGTACCTGCTGCAGAGTTTGTGCCTGCTGCCGTGCCTGTACCTGCTGCAGAGTTTGTGCCTGCTGCGGCATCCACGCCTGCCGCCGTGGTCGTATCCGAGGTAGCAGCTGCACCTGCTGCATCATTCGTAAGGCCGGTCCCGGCCTGTTGTGTATTTCCGGCAGGTTCGTCCGCTACGGACTTCTCCGTGGCGGAAACCGTATTGTCACTGTTCTCCGATGTCTGACTCGTGCCCAGCCCCTGGCAGCCTGTCAGAAGAATGCTGCCTGTAAGCATAAGGCAAAAAAGCGCCAGAGCTCTTTTCTTTCGCATAGGAATTCCTTCCTGAATTATATTATTCTCGTAGGCCGCTTCAGTTCACTCGGTGATAACATGCCGCTTCAGTTCACCCGGCGAGAATATTATTCTCATAGGCCGCTTCAATTCACCCGGTGATAATCGGTGTAGCGCCAGGTGCCCCGCTGCTTGTACCGGAGCATATAGCCGGACTTCTTCGTCTCGTTCTGGAAGTCGGGGTCGCAGATATAGGTCTGGCCGTCGATTACGATCTCGACCCAGGAATGCATGCCCATCCCGCCCCCGCGGAGGGGAACCACGCCCCAGACCTGGTGGGCGTCGTAGCCTAAGTACTTCGCCATCTCATAGAAGGTGGCCGCCATGACGCCGCAATTGCCCTTCCGATTGTCAAAACCGTAATTGGCTAGGAAAGCCGCAGTCTTCGTGCTGTCGAAGGAATTGTTCCGCTCATAGGGCATGGCGGCGGACCAGTTCAGGCAGGCGTGAATGTCCCGGCCCAGGGCATCGGCAATGGCAGCTGCCTTCTGCCGGGCAACTGCTTCTGCCGGGTCGGAGGCGCCGGCCGATGCTGCATTGGAACTGCCGGTTCCGGCTGCGTTGGCAGTGCCGTTCGTACCGGCCGCATTGGAAGAGAGATCCGGAGCCATATAGTCATAGCCGACAGCCAGGCGGCCCTCCTTCTGACCGGACTGGATGTAATGCATGTAGTAGGCCTTGAGGTCATTTCCATAGGCTGCCCGCAGATCCCCATAGAGAAACCTGTATGTACGGATGGAGAAAGTCGGCGAGCCCTGCCGGCCTTCGCTCATGCCGCTTGTGATGAAATGCTGGAGAAGACCGGCATCATCAATCCGGCTGTATGCGGAATGGAGATCGGCATTATTGTCCCAATAATAATCCGGGTCAAATACAGGCGAGTAATCGACATTCTGATATGCCCTCACCTTTCCGACCCTGGCGGTTTCCATCCCGCTTCCGATCCGGCCCTCGGCCCGGCCGGAATTCAGGTAATGCATATAATAATGCTTCCAATCGGTCCCGTAGGCCTGCCTGATATCCGGATACCTGTTCCTGTAGGAGAGAACGGAGAAAGTCTCATTTCCCCGCCGGCCTTCAGCCATGCCGTATTCCACGAAATGCCTGAGAAGGGCGGAGTCGCTGCCGCCCACGGCCTGAGCGAGTTCAGGATAATGAGTCCGGTAGTACGCTGCGTCAAAGACAGGAGAATAATCAAGACCCTTGTAGACAGCGGGCGACGCGAGGACTGTCTTCTCCTCCATTCGGATGACCGGGGCCGCTGCCTCGCTGCTTGTGGCGGAAGGCGCTGCTGCTGCGTTGGCAGAAGGCGCTGCTGCTGCGTTGGCGGAAGGCGCTGCTGCTGCGTCGGCGGAAGGGGTCATCCCAAAAGCCAGCGCCAGGCTGAGTGCCGGCAGAAATATCCTCCTCAATGAATTCCTCATCACAATACGCTTCTTTCTATCTATAATAAAATTGCAAGAATTATACGCATTTCACCTGCCGTGCGCAATGATTGTATTGCACAAAAGGCGAAAAAAAGGGCGGCGGGAATTTTGGGATGCAGGCGGCAGACGGAGCTCAGGAAAAGGGAGTCCGGTCGCAAAAGTGCCGGCCACACGCAAATACCGCCCATGTCCATGCATGGGCGGAGCTCAGAAATGAAAAACAAGTCGCAGGGCAGGCAATTTGAGACAAATACCGCCCATGCATTGGGGCTTCAGGCGTCTGGCGATGAAAAATATGGGCGGCATTTGCCCAAATCCGCCGCGTGAGCGACTTGCTTTTCGGATTTGAACTTCCAGGGATGGCGGCGATGGGCGGTATTTGCCCGAATCCGCCGCGTGAGTGACTTGATTTCCTGATTTGAACTTTCAGGGGTGGCGGCGATGGGCGGCATTTGTCCGGATCTGCCGCGTGAGTGACTTGATTTCCTGATATAAGCTTCCAGGGATGACGGCGATGGGCGGCATTTGCCTGGATCCGCTGCGTGAGCGACTTGCTTTCCTGATTTGAACTTCCAGGGATGGCGACGATGGGCGGTATTTGCCCCGCCAAGGCAACACAGGCAACGCGCAGGCGCGCAGCAGAGGCAACACAGGCAACGCGCAGGCGCGCCGGCAGAGGCAACGCAGGCGGCGCGCAGGCGGCAGTAAACGCGGCAAACGGGCAGGCGACAAAAAGGCCGGGCGGCGCGCCATTTTGCGCGCCGCCCGGCTTGGAAAGCAAGGGCGAAAATATTATTCTCAATACTCTCCTGCCCGGTATCTCTTGAGGAGATTGTTGATCCTTTCCGAAGGATCAAGCAGAGAGGACAGGCTGCAGTCGTGGTTCAGGGTGTCGATAATGTAGGCGATGTACTTTGACATATCGCAGGAGATGAACCAGTCGCGGGAGAGGAGCTCGGGGGTCTGGTAGACGAGGTTTGTCGTGACGACCTTGTAGATGACGCCTTCCTCGACCGCCTTGTCAAAGGACTCGAGCCCGTTCGTGAAGAGGCCGAAGGTGGAAACGGCGAAGATGCGGTTGGCCTTGCGCTTCTTGAGCTGGCGGGCCACATCAATCATGGACTCGCCGGAGGAGATCATGTCGTCAATGATGATGACGTCCTTGCCCTCAACGGAGTCGCCTAAGAATTCGTGGGCCACGATGGGGTTCCGGCCGTCAACGACGCGGGAGTAATCGCGGCGCTTATAGAACATGCCGACATCGACGCCCAGGACGTTTGCCATATAGACGGCCCGGTCCATGGCGCCCTCGTCGGGGGAGATGATCATGAGGTGGTCATTGTCGAGTTCGAGGTCCTTGACCTTCTTGCAGATATTCTTGATGAACTGGTAGGCAGGGCGGATGGACTCAAAGCCGTGCAGGGGGATGGAGTTCATAACCCGGGGGTCATGGGCATCGAAAGTAATGATATTGTCCACGCCCATGGAGACAAGCTCCTGCAGGGCAACGGCGCAGTCCAAGGACTCGCGGGAGGCCCGCTTGTGCTGGCGGGATTCATAGAGGAAGGGAATGATGACATTGACCCGGTGGGCCTTGCCGCCGATGGCCGCAATCGTGCGCTTGAGGTCAGCATAGTGGTCGTCGGGGGACATATGATTCGTCTGCCCGCACATGGAATAGGTCAGGGAATAATTCATGACATCAACAAGGATGTAGATGTCGAGCCCCCGGATGGAGTCGGAAATCGTGGCCTT
>JAZASQ010000101.1:0-6755 GCA_036343235.1 Lachnospiraceae bacterium | reverse complement strand
CCATATACATCCAGACAGATGGAGCGCGCGCCGGTAACGCGGTTCATGTCTGCCTGCGTCTTTTCTTCAGTAAGGAGCAGATCGGAAAGACCGGTAACAATCCGGAGTACATGCTGAGCCAGGGGAAGATTCTCCCGAAAGAGGACTCTCATAAAAGTATCGTCAATCGGGCGGAAATTTTTGATTCGTTCCAGGTCCCGCTCATGGAAGCGTTCTTTCTCCGCCTCGGTAAAAGTCATTGGCATGGCAAATCCTCCCTCACCTTTTGTCCGGTTATCATTGCATGCCAATCAAACGGCTTTGTTTTCAATCGCTTTCTCCTTTCGATTATAGCATCTGAACAAGTGCATTTCTATTCCCACCCGAGACAGGAACAAAAGAAAAGTGAGTGATGAAGCCCTCCGGAAGGGAGAGACTCTGCTGCGAACGCAGCGGACAATGAAGCACTGCCTGTAGAGATGTTAAAAAAATATTACAAACTGAGATGAAAGTCAAGAAGAAATTGGCGGGTTCTATCTTGCATTTTTCAACAAATACCGCCCATGTGGTCGCTGAGCAGGTGATTTTCAGCAAATACCGCCCACAGGCAGGTTTTTCAAAACCTCAAAAAAGAAAAGCAAGTCGCAGGGGCAGAAGTTTGGTGCAGATACCGCCCATCCGCAGGAATTTTTGTTTGACATTTCCTTCCCGGATGGGCGGCATTTGCCCAAATCCGCCGCGCGGGCGACTTGATTTGCATTTAGGAGCTTCTGCAAGGCCACGGTATGGGCGGCATTTGTCTGAATCCGCCGCGTGAGCGACTTGCTTTTCATTTGGGAGGTTCTGCAAGGCCCTGGTATGGGCGGCATTTGCCCAAATCCGCCGCGTGAGCGACTTGTTTTTCATTTAGGAGCTTCTGCAAGGCCCCGGCATGGGCGGCATTTGCCCAAATTCGCCGCGTGAGCGACGGCGGCGCGGGCTGCAAGGCCCCGGCATGGGCGGCATTTGCCCAAATCCGACGCGTGTGCGACTTGATTTTCATTTGGGAACTTGTGCAAGGTCCCGGCATGGGCGGCATTTGTCTGAATCCGCCGCGTGAGCGACCTGATTTTCATTTGAGAGCTTCTGCAAGGCCCCGGCATGGACGGCATTTGCCCAAATTCGCCGCGTGAGCGACGGCAGCGCGGGCTGCAAGACTAAAGGCGCGGGCTGCAAGGCCCCGGTATGGGCGGTATTTGTCCAAATCCGACGCGTGAGCGACGGCGGCGCGGGCTGCAAGGCTAAAAGGCGCGGGCTGCAAGGCTGAAGGCGCGGGCTGCAAGGCTAAAGGCGCGAGCTGCCTTGACGGTTTACATTAGTAATACAACGAGAAAATCCCCCTGCCGGGAAGGAGGTCCGGCAGGGGGTATTTTGTAAGTAAGGGGTTGAAACTGAGGTGGTGCTTAGTTCGTGATTGTAGCTTCTGTCTCCTTGTCGAAGAAGTGAGCCTTCTCCATGTCGAGGCAGAACTTGACGGTGTCGCCTGTGCGGGCCGTCGTACGAGGGTTGACGCGGGCTGTGATCTCGGTGTTGTTGTAATCGAAGTACAGGAATACTTCTGCGCCGAGGAGCTCGTATACGTGGATCTTCGCCTCGATGACGTTCTCGGGATGGGCATCGATGACCATCTGGGAATCGGAAATGTTCTCGGGACGGATACCAAAGACTACGGTCTTTCCTACATATCCCTTGTCGACAAGGGCCTTTGCCTTTGCGGGAGGGATTGTCAGGGTGTGGGTGCCGAGGTTTGCAACGACCTGGTCGCCGTTCTTCTCGATCTTCGCATCCAGGAAGTTCATCTCAGGAGAGCCGATGAAGCCTGCAACGAACTGGTTGCAAGGGTTGTCATAGAGGTTCTGAGGGGAATCAACCTGCTGAACGACGCCGTCCTTCATTACGACGATTCTGGTACCGAGCGTCATAGCCTCGGTCTGATCGTGTGTAACGTAGATCATCGTAGCGCCAAGTCTGTCATGGAGTTTTGAAATCTCGATACGCATCTGTACACGGAGCTTTGCATCGAGGTTTGACAGAGGCTCGTCCATGAGGAAGACCTTGGGGTTCCGGACGATGGCACGGCCCATGGCAACTCGCTGTCTCTGACCACCGGACAGAGCCTTGGGCTTGCGGTCAAGGAGCTTGTCCAGGTCGAGGATCTTTGCGGCCTCGCGGACCTTCTTGTCGATCTCGTCTTTAGGAAGCTTGCGGAGCTTCAGACCGAAAGCCATATTGTCGTAAACCGTCATGTGGGGATACAGAGCGTAGTTCTGGAATACCATCGCGATATCACGGTCCTTGGGCTCTACATCGTTCATGACCTTTCCGTCGATCGTAAGGGTTCCGGAGGAGATATCCTCGAGACCTGCGATCATACGGAGGGTGGTGGATTTTCCGCAGCCTGAAGGGCCGACGAAAATAATGAATTCCTTGTCCTGTACGTCAAGGTTGAAATTCTTTACGGCTTCGAAACCGTTCGGATAAACCTTGCAGACATTGTCAAGCTTGATTCCTGCCATTTCATAACCTCCAAAAGTAGCTGTCATTCATGAGAATAATGTAAAGCGCCTGCTTTCCCACATCCTCAACTGTCACAGAGTATACATGGAAAAACTGCCCAATGCCACGGCCAAAGCATACAAAGTTTTTACATTTTCTTCGTCGCTTTGACTAAAGGGTAGAAATTTCGCAGGCGGATTTGGACAGGTTGCACAATTCGACTCGACTAGACTCTGTCTTCGTGCTTCGCACTCGCCAATCGTCAAGTCTCCCTGCATCAACATCTCTAAGGCTCCCGCTGCGCACTGTAGTGCTTGCGGCAGCCTAAGAGCTGTAGAAAACCGGCGCGCCCTTATGCGGGGGCGGTCGAAAGGGACAGCCGCCCGCGGGGCCCGACGCATTCGGGAAATTACACTGCGCAAGCCCAACAACGTAAAAGCGGTGTCCTCATTTGCAGAGAACACCGCCACTGGCATGCAGTCCAAATAATATTATTCTAGATCAGTCTACTACGTAAGGCATCATAGCCAGGTGACGGGCACGCTTGATGGCGGTCGTCAGGGCACGCTGGTGACGGGCGCATGTGCCGGTCACACGGCGGGGAAGAATCTTTCCGCGCTCGGAAACGTACTTCTTCAGAAGTGCTACGTCCTTGTAATCTACCTTTGCATTCTTGCCGCAGAAGACGCAGACCTTTCTCCGTCTGTGGATGGGGCGTCTTGTACGTCTGCTGTCAGCACCGTTCTCACTTGTCTTTGCAAATGCCATTTTCATTTACCTCCTGAAAATGAGGTCATAATCTCACGCGAAGGGAAGTTAATCGTCCGCATCTCACGCGAATGGGAACCTGTCGTTCACATTTCACGCGAAGGGAAGTTCGTCATCCACACCATCCGGGATGCTCATGAAACCGTCTCCGGCAGGCGCTGCGCCTGCATCAGCCGACGAGGGTGCGGGTCCGCCTGCGGGAAGAGGCGCAGCGCTTGAAGAAGCAGATGCTGCCTTGCTCTCGGCAAACTCGATATTGTCGACCACGATCACGGTTCCGTATACCTTCTGCCCGTCCTTGTTCGTGTAATTGTCGTTCTGGACCTGGCCCTCAACAACAACCTTTGTACCCTTCTTCAGGTACTTCTCGATGAACTCGGCAGTCTTTCTGAATGCGGTGCAGTTGAAGAAATCCGCCTCGGGCTGACCCTCCCGCTTGAAGCGGCGGTCAACGGCGATGGAGAAGCGGGCTATGGCCATTTCGTTGGCTCCGTAGCGGACTTCCGGATCTCTTGTCAGTCTCCCCATGAGTATGACTCTGTTCATAATGTTTTCTCCTTATTCATTAATAATAAGGAATCGGGCTCGTAATTTTTCAACGTTTCCGAATACCGGCCCCCGGCTCTGCGGGCGTCCGGCTCTGTGGGCTGCCCGGCTCTGCGGGCGTCCGGATGGACTCTTTCAGTCCTCGTCTGCGCTGACTACGAGGAAGCGGAGAACATTGTCCATGATGCGGACATTCTCCTCGATCTTTGCGGGAGCGGTAGGCTCTGCGTCAAACTTGACGAAGTAATAGTAAGCTTCCGTCATCTTCTGGATCTCGTAAGCCAGAGGCTTCTTGCCCCAGTCGTCAACGCCGGTAACAGTGCCGCCTGCACGGGTGACATATTCCTTCGCCCGGTCCAGAAGCGCTGCTCTGGCATCGTCGTCGATCTTCTCGGAAAGAACGAGCGCCAATTCGTACTTTTTCATGTGTTTTGTTTCCTCCTTATGGACTGTACTGCCGGAGCGGCTTGCCCGCTCCATATTCGGTCCCCGGAAAACCCGGGAACAAGGAGTAAATTCATACGCTGCCGCTGGACTGGTCATCAACTACCCCGTCCGGCAGCTGTAAAATTTACCACGCTGTTGCATGGTACCACGGTGCCCCTCCTTTTGCAAGGAGTTTTTCGCACATTTAATACAAATTTCAGAATTATAAACTTTTGTTTACAATTTCGTGTCTATGAGGGTCTGACCCCATTGTGCATAACTCATATCAGCCGCGCCTAGTGTGGCTTTGAGGGGGTAAGACCCCACGAAAAGCGCGCAGTTGTTGGGCGGGAGGGGGCTTCGAGGGGGCAGGTGCCATAAAACCGCGCGGATACTGGGCGGGAATGGTGTCCCGGGTTTGGCTTCTGACTCTCTATACGTGGATCCGGGACAAAACCTGCCCGATCGGAGCACTGATGATGAGGTCGGCGTTCCTGTCCTCTTTCGTGGAGCCCTTATTGATGAGGACGAGCTTGTTTCCTCTATAATAATCCACCATGCCGGCAGCGGGGTAGACAACCAGGGAAGTGCCGCCGATGATCAGCATGTCGGCATGACTGATTTCCCGGACAGCCTCTTCCATGGTGTTCATGTCGAGACTTTCTTCATATAAGACCACATCCGGTTTCACGTCCCCGCCGCATTTCGGGCACTTGGGCTCGAAGTCGCCTGCTGCCTTCCTCTCCAGCATGAAGTCAATGCCGTAAGCCGCCCCGCAGGACGTGCAGTAGTTCCGGAGCGTCGAGCCGTGGAGCTCGAGGACCTTCTTCGACCCGGCCTTCTGGTGGAGGCCGTCAATATTCTGGGTCACAACGGCCGAAAGCTTCCCGGCCGCCTCGAGCTCTGCCAGCTTCTTGTGGGCGGCGTTGGGCTCAATAGGACATTCTTTTCCGTCCTTTTCGACAGATTCGACAAGAATCTTGTCGTAATAGAACTTGAAGAAGTCCTTCTTGTGGGTCACATAGAAGGAGTGACTCAGCATGGTCTCGGGCGGGTAGTCGAACTTCTGGTGATAGAGGCCGTCCTCGGACCTAAAGTCCGGAACCCCTGACTCTGTCGAAACCCCGGCCCCGCCGAAGAAGACGATGCGGCTTGAGCTGTCGATCATCTCCTGGAGCTTTTCGATCTTTTCCTCCAATTCTTTGTCGTCCATTTGAAATATCCCCTTTCAAAATGTCTTAATCGCCATTAAGAGACAATACGCCGGGAAACGGCGCAGTGCCTCGCACCTGCCCCTTATTATACCGCAGAAATTTGTCTTTAGACGAAAAAATCCCCGGAAGGCAGTGCTCCCGGGGATCTATATTAGTCATGCTATTATGTACAAATGCGCAGCTGCTTGAAATGCAGTCCGCAAAGTCCGCAGCTTGCAATTATGCATTATGCATTATGAATTATGCATTAAATCAGAGCTTGGGGCCTGCGGCAACGAGAGCCTTTCCGGCTTCGTTCGACTCGTACTTTGCGAAGTTCTTGATGAAGCGGCCGGCGAGGTCCTTTGCCTTTGCGTCCCATTCGGATGCGTCCTTGTAGGTGTCGCGAGGGTCAAGAATTTCTGTCGCAACGCCCTCGAGAGACGTAGGAACCTCGAAGTCGAAGTAAGGGATCTTCTTGGTGGGAGCCTTGAGAATAGCGCCGTTCAGGATGGCGTCGATGATGCCACGGGTGTCCTTGATGGAGATACGCTTGCCAGTGCCATTCCAGCCGGTGTTTACAAGGTATGCCTTTGCGCCGGAAGCTTCCATACGCTTAACGAGCTCCTCAGCGTACTTCGTGGGATGCAGTTCCAGGAAGGCCTGGCCGAAGCATGCGGAGAAGGTGGGGGTGGGCTCGGTGATGCCGCGCTCGGTGCCGGCCAGCTTTGCCGTGAAGCCACTAAGGAAGTAGTACTTCGTCTGCTCGGGAGTCAGGATGGATACCGGAGGCAGAACGCCGAAGGCATCAGCGGACAGGAAGATGACCTGCTTTGCAGCGGGGCCGTGGGAAATCGGGCGGACAATATTTTTAATATGATAGATCGGGTAGGAAACACGGGTGTTCTCGGTGACGCTCTTGTCGTGGAAATCGATTACGCCCTTGTCGTCTACCGTAACGTTCTCGAGGAGGGCGTCGCGGCGGATTGCATTATAAATGTCGGGCTCAGCCTCGCCGTCCAGGTCGATAACCTTTGCGTAGCAGCCGCCCTCGAAGTTGAAGACACCATTGTCGTCCCAGCCGTGCTCGTCATCGCCGATGAGCTTGCGCTTAGGGTCAGTGGAAAGTGTCGTTTTTCCCGTTCCGGACAGACCGAAGAATACAGCGGTGTTCTCGCCGTTCATATCGGTGTTTGCGGAGCAGTGCATGGAAGCGATGCCTTTAAGAGGAAGGTAATAGTTCATCATGGAGAACATACCCTTCTTCATCTCGCCGCCGTACCAGGTGTTGACGATGACCTGCTCGTG
>JAZASQ010000100.1:0-6756 GCA_036343235.1 Lachnospiraceae bacterium | reverse complement strand
ATGGCCTACTGCGAAGACTATATTGCGAAGATGTACGGAAAAATCGTCCTTTCGAGTCCCCGCTTCGGAGCGGCTGCCCTGAAGCAGGCCCTTATTGAGAAAGGCTGCATGGAGGCTTGACATAATATGAGAAAAGTACTGCTTTCTGTCGCTCCTGTGGAAGCGGCGCCCCATGAAATAATTCCGGAGGCCATTGCCTCCGATGTCTATGACTGCTATCAGGCCGGGGCCTGCATGGTCCACCTGCATGTCCGGGACAGGATGGCGGCCCTGACGCCGGACCTTTCCCTCCTTCAGGAGACTGTGGAAGCCATAAGGAAGCGCTGCGACATCGTCGTGGAAATCTCCACTGGCGGGGTTTCGGACCTTACAATAGAAGAGCGCTGCCATCCCTGCACGCCTGCCTGGGTCGAAGCCAATTCCCTGAACGTGGGCTCCGTGAACTTAGGCGCCAGCGTATACAGAAATCCCATAGACGAAGTGAAATACTGCGTGGAGCAGATTCTTTCAAACGGAAAAGTGCCGGAGACCGAGGTCTTCGAGCTCGGAATGATCCACACCCTGCGGCTTCTGACAGAGGAATTCCCTTTCAAAGACCCTCTGCTTCTGGCCCTGGTCTTCGGCCACGGGGGAGAGATGCCGGCCACAAAGACAGCCCTTCACCACATGCTGGCCTGTCTCGACGAGGAATTCGGCTCCCGTGTCTGCGACCGGGCGCCGGCCCTTTTGAAAATAAGCCCTGATCTGGAACGGCCGGAAAGAGCCCGCCGGGTTCTCTGGGGCTACACCCAGGCCGGGCGGAGGGACTGGGATATGATGGCCTATGCCCTGAGCCAGGGAGCCAACTCCCTCCGGGTCGGCTTTGAGGATTCGGCCTATCTCGACCCGCAGACCATTGTCAAAACGAATGCCCCCCTGATCGAGAAGGCGGCATCCCTCATCCGGGAATCCGGCGCGGAAGCCATGACACCGAATGAAGCCCGGGCCCTGCTCGGAATCGGAGCCTGATATGGAAAGACATTTAAGCTTTGAAGAAGTTCAAAAGCAGTGGGGAAAGGCCCGGTACGACATCGGCCACATCGTCTCCTCCGTTCAGAATAATGTAAAGCGCGCCCCCTTCACCTGGGCCGTTCTCGACGACGACCCGACCGGGGTCCAGTCCGTCCACGATATTCCCGTCTACACCCGTTGGGACCGGGAGAGCCTCAATGAGGCCCTTTCCGGGGACAGAAAAATGTTTTATATCCTGACAAATTCCAGGGGCCTGACGAAAGAGGAGACAACAGTCCTCCATAAGGAGCTCATGGAAAACCTCCTGGCGGAAGCGAAAAAACTGGGCCGGGAAATTCAGGTCATAAGCCGCAGCGACTCCACCCTCAGAGGCCACTTTCCCCTGGAGACGGACCTCATAGGAGATGCTTATGAAGCCCATACAGGGAAAGCCGCGGACGGCCTCATTATGGCGCCATTCTTTGAAGCCGGAGGCCGCTACACCATTGACAATGTCCACTATGTGCGAATGGGAGACGACCTGGTCCCGGCGGCGGAGACGGAATTCGCAAAAGATGCGACGTTCGGCTATAAGTTTTCCGACCTGCCTTCCTACGTGGAGGAGAAGACCGACGGCCGCGTCCGCAAAGAGGATGTAATTTCCATCCCCCTGGCCCTGCTGCGGGCAGGAGATACGGACGCTGTCACAGCCATCCTGAAAAAGGCCCAAAAAGGACAGGTCATTATTATTAATGCACTTGAAAGCAGCGACCTCGACGTGTTCGCGGCGGCGCTGTATCCGGCCCTCGCAGCGGGAAAGCGCTTTCTCTACCGGACGGCGGCCGACTTCGTCCGGGCCGTGGGCGGAATTTCCGTCCGCCCCCTGCTTACGAGGGAGGATCTGCTTCCCGGCGTTCTGGCAGGAGCCCCCGGCGTCATCGTTGTCGGAAGCCATACGAAAAAGACGACGGCCCAGCTTGAAAAGTTAAAAGAAGTGCCGGGCCTTGATTTCATTCCCTTTGATTCGGACAAAGTGCTGACGGACGGACTTTCTGCCGAAGCCGACCGGGTGGCGGCCGAAGTGGAGAGGGACCTTGCCTGCGGACGTACGGCTGTATTCTTCACGAAGCGGCAGGAATTAATCCTCCATGACGACACGCCGGAGGAAGCCCTCCGCCGGTCCGTGGCCATATCCGAGGCCCTTGTGTCCGTCATTTCAAAGCTCTCAAAGAAGCCGGCCTACATCGTAGCGAAGGGCGGCATCACGTCAAGCGACGTGGGCACGAAGGCCCTGAGCGTCCGGCGAGCCCTGGTCCTGGGCCAGGCAGGCCCGGGCATTCCCGTCTGGCGCTGCGGAGAGGAGAGCCGTTTCCCCGGCATCCCCTATGTCATTTTCCCCGGAAACGTGGGCTCGGAAGAGTCCCTGGCTGACGTCGTCCGCTGCCTGCAGGGCGGAAGAAAGGATTGAACCATGCTCACAGATACGGGAAAATCCCCCTATGCAAAGGCAGTGCCGCTTTCCAGCACGGCGGCCCGTTGGACCGGGGGCTTCTGGAAGGCGGTGGAAGATACGGTATTTTCCGCCACGGTGCCGGAACTTAAAAGTATGTTTGACTCCCCGGATATCAGCCACGTCGTTGAAAACTTCCGCATAGCCGCGGGAGAGAAGGACGGGGAGTTCGCCGGCACGGTCTTTGGAGACGGGGACTTTTATAAGTGGCTGGAAGCCGCCATGTACCGGGCTGTAAAGACAGGCGATGAAA
This sequence comes from Lachnospiraceae bacterium, assembly GCA_036343235.1. Lineage (GTDB taxonomy): Bacteria > Bacillota > Clostridia > Lachnospirales > Lachnospiraceae > RUG306. The sequence goes on along the minus strand of JAZASQ010000100.1, from coordinate 4,003 downwards.
AGCTCCTTGCGGAAATCGATTCCTACATTGACCTCATCGGCCGGGCTCAGCAGGACGACGGCTACCTCTCCACGAAGCAGATCATAGGAGAGAGAAGCGGCAACGGCGTCCGCCGCATGGGGGACATCAATGACTTCGAGGTCTATAATTTCGGCCACCTCTTCACCGCAGCCGCCCTCTATTACCGGCTGACGGGGAAGAAGAATCTTCTTGCCATCGCCTCAAAAACCGCGGATTATCTCAGCGGCATGTACGACAGGGCCGAGAAAAGCGGGGAAGTGCAGACCGCTGTCTGTCCCTCCCACTATATGGGCCTCATAGAACTCTACCGGGCCACGGGAGAAGAGAGATACCTTTCTCTCGCCCGCCGGGCCATTGCCCTCCGGGACTCCGTGAAAAACGGCCTTGATGACAATCAGGACCGCATCCCTCTGCTGGAGCACCGATATATCCACGGCCACGCCGTCCGGGCCAACTACCTCTATGCCGGCCTCTCAGACCTCTACCTCGAAGACGGAAAAGAAGAATATAAGGTCGTTCTTGACCACGTCTGGAAGGACCTCCTGAGCCACAAGATCTATATCACAGGCGGCTGCGGGGCCCTCTATAACGGGGCCTCCCCCTACGGCAACTTCATGAACCACCAGCTCATCCACCAGGCCTACGGATATGCTTATCAGCTCCCCAATGTCACAGCCTATAACGAGACCTGCGCCAATGTGGGGCTTGTCATGTGGGCCTACCGCATGTTTCTGGCAGAGCCGAAGGCCGAGTACTTCGACGTCATAGAGCGGGTCATGCTGAATACGAACCTGGCTGCCGTTTCCTTAGACGGCCTCCGCTTCTTCTATGAAAATATGCTGGAGCGGAACAGAAAGCTCGAGTACGAGCTCATCTGGCCCCTGCACAGGACAAACTACATCACATCCTACTGCTGTCCGCCCAACCTGGCCCGAGCCCTGTGCGAGGGCACAGAATATATGTACGCGCAGGCAGAAGATACCGTATATACGGGGCTTTATGGGGAGGGGGAGGCCAAGCTTTCCCTTGATACGACGGAATTTGTCCTTAAGCAGGAGACGGCCTACCCTTATGACGGGGCCATCACTTTCTCGGCCAAAGACGTCAAGAAAGACGGGCCCTTCCGCCTGGCCCTGCGGATTCCGGTCTGGGCAAGGAAAGGCGAAATCCTCCTGAAGGAAGGCGAGAAAGAAGAGACGATTGCTCTCACTCCTGCGGACTCCGGCAGCTATCGGATCGTTTCCGTTTCGTCCGCAGCAAATTTCTCCCTCCGGCTCAGCCTGCCCATGGAGGCCCGGCTGACAGCTGCAAATCCCATGGTCGAAGAGGACAGAGGAAAAGCCGCCATTGAGCGGGGACCCCTTGTCTACTGCATGGAGACCGCCGACTGCCCGGACGGGGTCCGGTCTCTCCACCAGCTCTCCGTATCCGCAGACGCCGCCTTTTCTCCGGAAATGGTGACGATCGGAGACAGGGAGGTCATGGCCCTGAAAGGAACAATGAAGGTCCTGCCGGAAGCTCCGGAAGGCGAACTCTATTACAGGGTGAAGGCAGTGGAAGGAAAGAGGGTTCCCGTCCGCCTCATTCCCTACTTCGCCTGGGACAATCGGAGCGAAGCCGCAGACGCCTCGGACGGGCCCGATGATGAAATGCTGGTCTGGTTCCCCATCGCCTGGTAAAGGATGAGGGGCTGCTGATAGGGCCGGGGCAGGACATGATTCCCCGCAGCCGGGATACGCGCCATAGATTTTTTGAATAGGAAGAAAAAAGCCATGAAGATTACCGGTTTGAAGACGAACTATCAGGAAAACCCTCTGGGTATTGCCCTTGAAAACATCGCCCTGACCTGGGCGTACGAAGACGCGAAAGGAAGTTTCCTGAAATCCGTCCGGGTGCAGATTTCGGACTCTTCCGATTTTTCCGCCATCATTTTCGACAGTGACGAAAAGCCGGAGAGCCTGCAGCCGGACATTTCCCTCTGCACGCCGGATGCAGCCTTCGTACCCGGGAGGCCCTATTTCTGGCGGGTTTCAGCTGAAGACGACGCGGGAGATACGGCCGTAAGCCCTGTTGCCGCCTTCGAGGGCGGGCACCCGGAAGGGGCGTGGAAGGGACAGTGGATTGCTCCTTCTTTCACGCCGGAACTCCACCCGGTCATGCGAAAGACTTTCACCCTTTCCGCAGAAGAGCTTGAGACCCTTATTTCAGGCCGCCTCTATATCTGCGGTCTGGGCCTCTACGAAGCGTATCTGAACGGGCAGAAGATCGGGGAAGAGTACCTGACTCCTTATTTCACGGACTACCGCTATTGGACAGAGTATCAGACATTTGATGTCGGTCCCCTTCTGAAGGAAGGGGAAAATACACTGGACGTCTGGCTGGGAAACGGCTGGTACAAGGGCCGCTTCGGCTATCTTTATAACGGCCAGCTCAGGGAGTATTACGGAAAAGAATTCAAGCTTCTGGCGGATCTCATCCTGAAAGGTGCGGAAGGGAAAAGGGTCATCGGGACGGACAAAAGCTGGACCTGCCTCAAGGCCCCGGTCGTCATCTCCGGCATCTATGACGGGGAAGTGTACGACGCCAGGAAGGAAGCGGCTCTTACCGCCCCGGGGAAGCGGGACGTAAGCCCGGTCCGCCTTACGGAGGCGCCCAAAACAACTCTGACAGCCATGACCGGCCCCGGAGTCCTTGCCCATGAAAAGCCGCCGGTGAAAGAACTCATTCACACCCCGGCAGGGGAACAGGTCCTGGACTTCGGCCAGGAAGTGACGGGCTGGGTGACGTTTTCAGCAGACTCGCCGGAAGACACCCGCATTACCCTGGAATACGGCGAAGTGCTGCAGGACGGCTGTTTCTACCGGGACAATCTACGGACAGCCGATGCGAAGTTTACCTATATTTCGGCCGGAGACGGGAAAAAGACGGTCCGTCCCCATTTCACCTACTACGGTTTCCGCTATGTGAAGGTCACGGGGCTTACACTCTCCGAAGAGGCGGTCAAAGACTTCACCGCTGTCTGCCTCTACTCGGACATCGCACCGACGGGCCGCCTGACGACCGGCAATGAAAAGGTCAACCGCCTGATAGAGAACACCCTCTGGAGCGAGAAGGACAACTTCCTCGACATCCCCACGGACTGCCCCCAGCGGGACGAGCGGGAGGGCTGGACAGGAGATGCCCAGATCTTTGCCAATACAGCATCCTACCACATGCAGACACCGGCCTTCTTCCGCAAGTACTTAAAAGACATGGCATTTGAACAGGCGGAGAAGGGCGGGGCTGTCCCCTACGTCGTTCCCGATGTCCTGACCGTGGGCCGTGAGAAGATGGCCGAGCCCCCCTTCGACATCACGGAGGACCTGTGGGGTGAAGCCGGGGCCGCTGTCTGGGGAGACGCCGCCACGATCATCCCCTGGACCATGTACAGGCACTACGGGAACAGGAAGTGGCTGGCCGAAGCCTATACGAATATGAAACAGTGGGTGAACTTCATTATTCATATGGATGAAGACCATTGCGGAGGGAAACGCCTGTGGACGTGCGGCTTCCACTTCGGGGACTGGCTCAGCCTCGACGTCGAAGGGGACACGGCCGGCATGGCAAACCGGGAAGGCGGCACGGACAAGCATTTCGTCGCCTCCGTCTACTACATGTATTCGGCTTCACTTACGGCAGAAGCTGCAAAGCTGCTGGGCAAAAAAGAGGATGCCGCCTACTATGAGCGGATTTCATCGGAGGTTCGGGAAGCGGTCCGCAAGGCCTACTTCACTCCGGACGGGCTCCTTACGAGCGACACCCAGACAGCCTACGTCATTGCCCTGCATTTCGGGCTTTTCAACGGGGAAGAAGAGACAAAGAAAGGGTCCGCCCGTCTGGCGGAACTCGTCCACAGGTGGAAGGACCACCTGGCCACGGGCTTTGTGGGAACGGCCTTCATATGCAGCGCATTAACGGCTGCGGGATACGCGAAGGAAGCCTT
>JAZASQ010000099.1:0-6820 GCA_036343235.1 Lachnospiraceae bacterium | reverse complement strand
TATCCCCCTGCCTGCCCGGTCTGCGGGAATCTTCTGGTCGGAAAGGAGCGGGAGACCGGTTTCTGCAGGGAGTGCATGAAGGAGGTGGTTCCCGTGACGGAGCCCGCCTGCAAGAAATGCGGAAAGCTCATAGGAGATTCCGGGGCAGAATACTGCGAGGACTGCGCAGGAGGGGGCAGCCGCCATCTATATACTCAGGGCAAGTGCCTCTTTCTCTACGACGGGCCCATGAGGGGAGTTATGTACCGCTTCAAGTATGGGAACAAGCGCTTTTACGCCCGCTCTTTTGCTGCCTGCGCTGTCCGGAATCATTTCGACTGGATCCGGAGAGCCGGCATTGACATTATTCTCCCTGTACCCATGTATAAGGGAAAGGAGCGGGCCCGGGGCTATAACCAGGCCATGGTTTTTGCAAAAGCCCTCTCGGAGGCGACCGGCATTCCCGTGTCAGACAGACTTCTGATCCGGACCGTAAATACCGTTCCCATGAAGGGACTGAGCGATTCCGCCCGCCGCCGCAACCTAAAGAATGCTTTTCATATGCAGTCAAATTTGGTACAATTCAAAAGAGTGTTGTTGGTTGACGACATATACACTACAGGTACCACCGTGGATGCGGCTGCGGCCTGCCTGCTCGAAGGGGGAGCGGACGCGGTGTACTGCATGTATATCTGCGCCGGGGACGGACGCAGAAGGAGGAAAGCGTAATGGAAGTCAAGAATTGCAGGATGTGCGGACGTCTTTTCAATTATCTTGGGGGACCGCGGATCTGCCCTGTCTGCAAGGACGAGCTCGAGAAGAAGTTCATCAAGGTCCGGGACTATGTCCGTGAGCACCCGAAGACGACGCTCGGCGAGATTTCCGAACAGAATGACGTTTCACTCGAGCAGATCAATCAGTGGATTCGCGAAGAGCGGCTGGAATTTTCCAAGGACAGCCCGGTCACGATATACTGCGAGAACTGCGGAGCCCCAATTCGGACCGGCCGTTTCTGTACCAAGTGCAAGAATACCATGGCTTCGTCCCTTTCGGATGCCTTCAGGAAACCGGAAGCTCCTGCTCCCAGGAAGAAAGAGCCGGAGAGCGACCGCATGCGCTTCCTGAAGGGCTGAGCCTATGCTGAATACGGACAGACTGCGGGCTATGACCCGCCTGGCCATGGCCGAGCAGAAGGAAGCGGACGAGTGTGCGGCAGCCGAGAATATCCGGCGGAGGGACTATGTCTCATTTCACGGATCCATCGGTTTTTTCGTTGGCAGCTTTCTCTATGTGGCGCTCTATGTCCTCATAGTCTGCGCTCTTATGTTTACGGCGGTCTATGCCGTGACGGAGTCCATGCTGGTCATGCTGTTCATAGCATTTGTGGTCGGTTACCTGGCTTTTATATTATTCTTCACCCTGGCTGTGCGGCGCAGGGCGCGACGACGCTATAACGAGGCGGATGAGAAGCTGCGGCGGATTACTGCCCTGGATGATGAGCTTCTGGCTCAATACACGAGAGAAAAACGGGAACACTTACATGACAGTATTCATGAAATTTCGGGATGATCTGAGGAAGTTCTTCTCGAAGCATGCCGGCCTTCTGGAACGGCTGGTGCGGGGCCTGGTATGGTTTGTGTCGGCCATGCTGGTCGACACCTATATGGGCTATGCCGAAATCCCCGGCTCTCCCTTGGTGGCCGCGGGCATGGCTGTCTTTCTGGCCTTCATTCCCTATTCGGCAGGCTCTCTGGTCTTTATAGTCTTCATACTGATACAGCTGTTCTCCGTGAACCTTTCCACAGGCCTCACGGGGCTTCTTGTCTTTCTCTTCTGCTATATTATCTGCGGAATCTACCGGTCCAGGCGGCCGGAATACCTGGCCCTGATGCCCATTACCTACCGCCTGGGCTTTCCCTTTGCCATCCCTCTTTTTTCGGCTCTGTTCGGACGGGGAAGGGATGCGGGTGCCGTTGTCTGCGGCTGCATCACGACCTGGTATATGAAGTCCGTGGTGGAAAATTATGCCCTGATTACAGACAAGACGAATCCTCTGTCTCCGACCCAGCTCCTTTCCCAGAATATGATTTTGAACCCCATGTTTTACTGCTTCATGGGTGCGGCGGCCGCCATGTTTCTCGTGGCCTATACGGTCCGCATGCAGCCCATAGCCTATGCCTGGCAGATCGGGGCTATCTCCGGAACGGTCGTGGAATTTGCCATCATGCTGGCAGCGGACCTCTTTTTTGATCATCGGGCCGATATTCCTGCCCTTGTCGGCTCCAACGCCGTCATCATGGTGGCGGCCCTTGTCGCTTCTTTCATGCTCAGGGACTTTGACTTTCACCGGACGGAGAGGCTGCGCTTCGAAGATGATGAGTACTATTATTTCGTGACGGCCGTGCCGAAGATCCGTCTGGCTTCCGAGAAGAATGAGGTCAAGACCATCACGGGCGAAGAGGGGACCGGAGCGAACGAAACCAAAGCTGCAGGTGACGCAAAGGGGGCGGCACAGTAATGGATACCGCAGCAAATATCAAAGAGTGGATCGGGGATCTCTTCGAAGGGGCTGTGCCTTCTGTCCATCCCATGGATGTCGTCGAGATCATCATCATCGCCATATTTTTCTACTATATCCTTGTCTGGATCAAGAATACCCGGGCCTGGATGCTGCTGCGCGGCATTCTGGTCGTTGTCGTCTTTTTCATCATCGCCGGCATCCTGCAGATGTCCACGATTCTATGGCTGGGTGACAAGCTGCTTTCTGTCGTCCTGGTGGCCATCGTGGTTGTCTTCCAGCCGGAGCTCCGCCATGCCCTGGAGACCATCGGGCGGACGAACCTCCTGAAGAGCCTGATTACCATGGGATTCGGAAAGAACCGCGACGACCGCTTCTCGGACAAGACCGTGACCGAGCTTGTCCGGGCTTCCTTTGACATGGGGGCTGTGAAGACCGGCGCCCTGATTGTCGTGGAAAAAGACGTTCAACTGACGGAATATGAGCGGACCGGCATTCCGGTGGATGCGATTCTTACCCGTCAGCTTCTCATCAATATCTTTGAGAAGAATACACCCCTGCATGATGGAGCCATCATCGTCCGGGGGGACCGGGTGGTTTCGGCCACCTGTTATCTGCCCCTGACGGACAATCTGGACCTGTCCAAGGACCTGGGTACCCGTCACCGGGCGGCTGTCGGCATCAGCGAGGTCAGCGATTCCCTGACCATTGTCGTTTCCGAAGAGACCGGAAAAGTCTCCGTGGCCCAGGACGGAAGGCTGCTTCATGACCTTTCCGAGGAGGAACTGACAGCGAAACTTGTTGAACTGCAGCACCCGGAAGGGCCTTCCCGGAGTCCGAAAGGCTCTAAAGGTCCTGCGGAAGCGGGCCCGACAGACGGAGAGGAGGCCCATCAGTGAACAAGAAACTCAAAGACCTCCTCACGAGAAATATCGGCCTGAAGATTCTGGCCCTGGTATTCTCCCTCTTTCTCTGGTTCTTCGTCGTCTCCGTCAATGACCCGGAGCAGACCCAGACCTTTACGGCAGCCGTGCAGGTTACGAATGCCGATGTCCTCGAGCAGACCGGGGAATACTATCAGGTGGCGGACGGGAAGACGACCGTTACCTTCCAGGCCACGGCCAAGCGCTCGATTCTGGACAAGCTGACCAGCGCGGATTTCACGGCCACGGCGGACATGAACTTCCTGGACCGGGAGAAGGGCCGCATTCCCGTTGAGATCTCCGTGAACCGCTACGTGACTCAGGTCAATCTTTCTACCCGGGCCCGCTATCTCAATGTGGTCATCGGGGAAAAGACTTCTTCGAAGTTTGTGATTGAGGGCGAGGTCAAGGGAACGCCGGCGGACGGCTTTGCCGTATCCTCTGTTGCGGTTTCTCCCAATATCGTCACGGTGGACGGTCCTTCGACGAAAGTCAAGAAGATCAGTCAGGTGGTGGCCACGGTCGATGTGGACGGAATGTCGAAGGATGTGACCGAGGCCGTCGTTCCGACCTTCCAGGATGAGAACGGCGATGCTATCGATACCTCGGATCTGACCATCAATCTTTCCTCCGTTCAGGTGACTGCGGAGATCAACAGTGTCAAGGCGGTCGCCATCAAGGTGGACACGACCGGAGAACTGGGCGAGGGCCTGGAGCTGGACAAGATTTCCACGGATCCTTCGACGGTTACCATTGTCGGCAGCAGCAGCATCCTGAACGATATCACGGATATCACGATTCCTTCGACGGTGGTGGATCTTTCGACCATCACGGAGGACTTCGAGACCACGGTGGATATCACCCGCTATCTGCCGGATGGAGTCTCCCTCCTGAATTCCAAGGAAGGCACCGTGAAGATTCAGGTGGATGTCATCAGTCATCAGGAGAAGGTCTTTGTGGTACCTACCGCGAATATCACCCTGACGAATGTGGCAAACGGCTACAAGGCCGAGTTCACGGCCCAGTCCATCGACGTGACCATCAGCGGCCTCGAGACAAAGCTCGATGCCCTTTCGGCCACGGAGATCACGGGCTCGGTGGACTGCAGCGGTCTCTCGGAAGGGGCCCACAAGGTCAATGTCCAGCTGAACCTGGACGAGGGACTGACTGCCTCTACGGTGACGGCGGAAGTGGATATCAAGACGGATACTGCTTCTCAGAACACCGGAGAGAATGGGAATACGACGGGAACAGACACCCAGAATGGAGGCTCCTCTTCCTCCGGAGGCAGTGGAAACGGCAGTTCAGGAACGGGAACCGGTTCCGGGACAGGCAGCGGTTCCTCTTCGGAAAAGACGGACAGCCAGATTCCGAATCCCTGAATATTATTTTAGAGGACGATTTTTCGGCAGGAGGAGCGTTTTTTTCGGAACTGCTGAGGCTGTCTTCCCATTGGTAAACATATTTTTTCGTTTCGTGCTATAATGTCGTAACTATCCGCGGGAATATCCTGTCCGGGACAGCATTGCAAAGTCAAAAAAGACATATGATTTCGAAGAAATTCATCATTAATAATCCCACCGGCCTTCATATCCGGCCGGCCGGGAAGCTCTGCGAAGCGGCCATGAACTATGAGTGCCATGTCGGTTTCCTCTACGGGGACAATGGCAGCGAGGCCAATTGCAAGAGCATCCTTTCCATCCTCGGGGCCTGCATCCGGGCCGGGGACACAATAGAACTTGTCTGCGACGGCGGGGACGAGGAAGCAGCCATGGAGGAGCTTTCCGCCCTGGTCGAGAGCGGCTTCGGCGAGATTTTAAAAGGAGATGCGGAGCAATGAATGTTCAGAAGTACAGACGGAATCCGGTTCTGAAATTCCCGGAACGCACCTGGCCGGATAAGGAGATTGAAAAAGCTCCCATCTGGTGCAGCGTGGATCTGCGGGACGGGAACCAGGCCCTGGTGGAGCCTATGAATGTCGAGGAAAAGACCGAGATGTTCGAACTCCTCCTCCGTCTCGGCTTCAAACAGATAGAGATCGGCTTCCCGGCAGCCTCCCAGATCGAGTACGACTTTCTCCGCATGCTGGTGGAAAAGCACATGATTCCGGAAGGGGTCAAGCTGCAGGTCCTCTGCCAGTGCCGGCAGGACCTGATTGACCGGACATTCGAGGCCATTCAGGGTCTTCCCGATGTCATCTTCCATATATATAATTCGACGTCGACCCTGCAGAGGGAGGTCGTTTTCAAGAAGGACAAGGAGGCAGTCAAACAGATTGCCATTGACGGGACCCGGATGGTGAAGGAGGGCCTGAAGAAGTTTGATGGGAAGCTGCAGCTCGAGTATTCCCCCGAGTCCTTTACCGGCACCGAAGTTGACTACGCCCTCGATGTCTGCGAAGCGGTCATAAAAGAGTGGGACCACGCAACGGACCAGCCGGTCATCATCAATCTTCCGGCAACGGTCGAGATGAACACGCCCAATGTCTATGCGGACCAGATCGAGTGGATGTCGACCCATTTTTCGAAGAGGGAGGACATCGTCCTTTCCGTTCATCCCCACAATGACAGGGGTACCGGCATTGCCTGCACGGAGCTGGCCCTCCTGGCCGGGGCGGACCGGGTCGAGGGTACCTTACTCGGCAACGGAGAGCGGACCGGAAATATCGACATCCTGAATGTCGCTTACAATATGTTCTCCCAGGGCATAGACCCGGAGCTTCATATAGAAGATATCAATGAAATCGTGGACGTCTATGAGCGCTGCACGAAGATGGACGTGGACATGCGGCATCCCTATGCCGGGAAGCTGGTATTTACAGCCTTCTCGGGCAGCCACCAGGACGCTATAAATAAGGGCGAGCAAGCCATGAAAGAGCGGGACGACGGCATCTGGCAGGTGCCCTACCTGCCCATCGACCCGGCGGACATCGGCCGCAAGTACGAGCCTGTTGTCCGCATCAACAGCCAGTCCGGCAAGGGCGGCGTGGCCTTCGTCATGGACTCTGTCTACGGCTACAAGCTGCCGAAGAAGATGCAGAGGGAGTTCGCGGACGTCATCCAGCGGATTTCCGAGCAGGAAGGCGGCGAGGTCAAGCCCGAGGTCATCATGAAGAACTTCCGGGCCCAGTACCTGGACCTCAAGGAGCCCTTCTGCCTCAAGTATGTGGACATCAACGACAATCTCGGCGACGACACGGCTTCCGTCCATCTGGACTTCACGTATGAGGGAAGGGACTTCTCCACGGACGCGGAGGGGGACGGCCCTGTCGATGCAGCAAAGACAGCTATTCGCCAGTGTGTGCCCCAGGCGGACTTCTCCGTGGAGGACTACACGGAGCATTCGCTTTCCGTGGGCTCCCATGCCAAGGCAGCGGCTTATATCGAAATCAGCGACCGGC
>JAZASQ010000098.1:0-6845 GCA_036343235.1 Lachnospiraceae bacterium | reverse complement strand
GTACAGTCATCAGTATTAGTGGCCAGTCTTACCGTCTAAAGGATTATTTTACGGAGGAACAATAATTCGTACACGCTTATCTTGATATTTTTGTACATTCTTAAGTTGAAAAAAATGTACATTCTTATCTTGACATTTACACTTGTATCTTTTTAGCTCATTTTCGACATGTACCTGCTTGACATCCCCCCACCGCATTCGCGGAGCCCCCCCGCACTTCGGGGGGCTCGCTTTTACCGATAGAGTCAATTCGACTGAGGATGTTTCGACAGTTGGTCCCAGATTCGACTTGTACGGGCTTTTCAAACTCGCCTGTGTACATTCCCCATATATACTCGCGGCACATCAGGCTGCCACCTTCCCGACAGCCCCGTGATTCCCGATACCCCCGATTCAAAAGTCAATCGGCCCTATCGTTTTCTTCCGGCCATGATGCGATTCCGGCAGCCGGATGCTTTATTAGAATTTCTCTGCCCGCGCCCTGATGTCTGTGCCTTATTACGGGCAGGATAAAAACATAGTGTGCTATATAGCTGCAGGGGAATATTTCCCCATATTTCCTGAAATGAGGTGAAATTTGCCCAAATTGAGCGATTTGGGCGGATTTGGGAGGAAAGATTTGAAAATACGGTAGTAAGTACCGGTATTTCTCCCCGAAATTTAAGTTTATTTCTTAAAATCTTTACCTACATTTTACACGAATCTGATTACCAATTTTTCCATTGAGAGTGTATAATATAACAGAATTCTCATCTGCTTTTTACAAAACAGGTGAGCTTAAATTTTTTGCAATGAAAGGAGGGAGTCCTGATGCGCGAAGATCAGAGAGCGGAAGGCAAGAAGCGGCTGGCACTGATCCTTCTGGATCATATGAACCGCCGTTTTTATCCGCTTGCCTGCGAAAGCTTCGTCAATCCCTCCCTTTCTCTGGATAAAGCGATCCTGAAAGCCATGACCGACGGGCAGCTGCCTTATGCGGGAAACCGCAAAGTCTGGACTGATCTCTGCCGGAAATATGTCCATTTCCGCCTGGAACTCGCCTCCTCCATGGTGAAAGAAGGTTCCCGGATCAGCGGTTATCTCGAAGAAGCCGTGAAAGACTATCTCGATTTCGATGTGACCCGCTCTTTTTTCAATCAGTTTGAAAATGTGCGGAAAGCGCTGGTCCATTTCCATTTTCCCTTCCATGATACCGGTGTGGGAAGCGTCCAGATGCTGGCCCTCCTTTCAAAAGAAATGGGGACGGACCTTTCTCAGATGACCACCTATTTCCAGCTGGAAACAGAAGGTTTCATCAGAGCGGTGAAAAGGGAAGGGGAAGCGTACCTGGAAGCCCTTTCCTTCTGCGACCCTGAATTCCACGAACGCCGGGTGAGAGCCATGCCCCGGCTCCTTCTCGACGCCCTGGGCGAAGATCTGGGAAAAAGCGAAGGCAGCCTTCTCATGGAAAGCGCCCAGACCCTTTCGCCTCTCACGAAAGAACTTCCCCTGATGAATGGAGAAATGACCCGCGAAAAGGCCCGTTTCTTCTATCAGTACCTCATTTTCCGCGCCTATGTCCTGGGATTCCTTGGCTCCTACATGTGGCAGGACCGGCCCATGAAAGAAGCCATCGTGAAAGGCGTCCTTGGGAGTCCCGACGTCCGGAAATGGTCCCGGGCCATGGAAGTCCATGGATTCCTGGATGACAAAGATATCCATTTCGGACAGCGGGTCTACCTCAAAATTTCCATGTTCATGCGCCAGTGGTCCTTTTTTGACCCGAAAAACAGGAAAAATTACTATCGCTACTATTCCAGCTTCCTCATTTTCATGGCCAATAAGATGGATGAAGAAGGCTTCGAAAACAGGACGAACGAAATCCTGGATGACTTCTGTCACACCACGGGGGCCATCCTTTCCGAAAAAGACAGGAAATTCCTCATCACCGAGACCAAAGCCTACGTGAATACCATGGCCCACACCGTTTACTTTGCCCACGGCATCGGTTTCCGGAAAGCGGGCGACTTTATTTCCGAAAAATGGAAACCCAAAGAAGACCATCCCGTGCTGACGGAAATCAAGAAATTTTTCCTCGGTGTGGAGGGAAAAGGAGTCTTATGAACTACGGAAAGAGAATTCTCATCGGCGCAGCCCTTCTGGCCTGTGCCTTTTCTGCGGGCTGCGGAAATACAGGAAATACGGGAAATCAAAGCGAAGTCCATCGCATCGTCGTGGCCTCCGACGTCCATTATCCGAGCAAAATCGAAGGCGACGCGGCAAAAGCCATCATTTCCAATAAAGAAAAAGCCAGAAAAGACATCAATTCCTGGAAAGACGTAGACCTCATCGCCTTCACAGGAGATATGGTGGCTCTTTCCGGCTCTCCGGACCAGCTTCAGGAAGCCAGAAACTTCACTGACGGCTTTAAAGCCGATAAAATCTACATGGCCGGCAACCATGAAATCAATTTTGAAAAGAAACCCAAAAAAGACGACCCGGCCCTGCGCCGCGCCCATGTGGAAAACTACCGGAAAGTCTTCGGTCCCCTCTATGGCAAAAAAGAACTGGGGAAATACCTTCTCCTCTACCTCTCCGCCGATGATACCGAAAGCCAGAATCCCGTCCAGATGTCAAAAGAAGAAGTGGAATGGCTGAAACAGACCCTGAAAGACAATCGAGAGAAGCCCACCCTCATCTTCTTCCATGGCCCCCTTCCGGGCACCTATACAGATGATGACTTTGGAAATAACCCCCGGCACTTTGCCCAGCCGGCCGGGGCCATTGATCTCATCCTCCTCACCAATCCGCAAATCAAACTATGGGTCAGCGGCCATACCCATACCCCGCCCACCGACCCCGCTTTTGCCAGCGAAAATAACTGGTACCACGGAAAAATCCTGGACGTCTATAATCCCACCTGGGACGGAGACCAGGTATGGACCAACTCCATCTATTTATATAAGGATAAAATAATAATAAAGACATTTGACCATAAAGAAGGAAAATGGATTGACAGTCTCACGAGGACGATTAAAGAGTAAATCGTGGTTCGTGAAGGTGCGGCGCAGAATTATGAGCGCCGCATTTTTATATTGGAAAAATCAATCCGGTCGGGACGCGGGGTGCGGGAAGGTGGCGGTCGGAGGCCGCCGGGATCCCATCTCCTGCCCTTTCAGGCCCTTTGGGCCAGCTTCCCCGGGGGGAAGCCTTATCGCCTGCGTTTTGAGGCACATGTGGGACTAACTGACCAAAGGAACTCGGGACAATTGACTCTATCGGTAAGAAAGAGCCCCCCGAAGTGCGGGGGGCTCCGCGAATGCGGTGGGGGGATGTCAAGCAGGTACATGTCGAAAATGAACAAAAAGGTACAAGCGCAGGGTTCGGCAGATAGCACATATGAGGCTGATTGATAAAACATACTCGGGAAAAGTGACTCTAACGGTAAGCGAGTAGGCTCTCCCTCGGGAACACCGGCGGAGCCGGTGAGAGGGCAGCTAAAGAAAAAGGCGGCCAAAGGCCGCCGGGATTCCATCCCGATTATCCCCGACACAAAAATCATTTTCCCCTATATTTCCACCCCACAAACCACAGGAATATAGTATAATATAAAAAAGAGAAAAGTCGGTATGTCCCGTCCCCGTGGAATCGGCTTTCTCATGCTGACCTGAAAGCCTTTCCCCGAGGAAAGGTTTTTTCTATTTCCAGGGAAGTGATGAAAATGGACTCCTCCTACATCTGCACCATGCCTTTCTTCGTCATGGCCTGCTCTGCGGTGAATCCCTACCTCCGGTACCTGCCCTTTGACCGGCTCCTTTCGGAGAAGAAAAAATTTATCCTCTTCCATGTATACGCCCTCATTTTCTGTATGGAAGCCATGATCGGCACCCTTTATGTGGTGAATTTCCCCGAAAATTACGACGCCGGACTCATCACCTGGTGGCCCCTTCTGCCTTGTCTGTCCTTCCTCCTGGCCAATCTCATCCTCATTCCCCATGAAATATTCCGTCACCTTTTCGTCCTGGGCATGGACATCCTCTATGCCCTTTTCCTCCATACCCTGGCCGGAAATCTGTTCCTCCATTTCCTCCCCCTTTCGGGAAGAGGCATCATTATCGACTATCCCTGGTACCCCGCCGTTGTATTCGGCCTGAGCATCCTTTTCCTGCCCCTGGTCCGTCCCTTCTTCCTGGACCTCTTCCGTTTCCGTCTCCCGAAAACAACCGGATTCTGGCAGCTTCTGTGCCTGCCGGTTTTCGGGATTTTTGGACT
Organism: Lachnospiraceae bacterium; assembly: GCA_036343235.1. Lineage (GTDB taxonomy): Bacteria > Bacillota > Clostridia > Lachnospirales > Lachnospiraceae > RUG306. The sequence goes on along the minus strand of JAZASQ010000098.1, from coordinate 2,594 downwards.
GGAAATATACGACCTGGCCCGCCGGGGCCTGCTCCTCTCCGAAGTGAACTGGCTCGAACGAATCGAAGGCTATGCCCTCGCCCTCTTCCTGGGCTGGGCCATTCACGAAGGACAAATCATCTTCGACAAATATGACCGTAAACGGGAAGAAAAAGAAAAAGCCCGATTCCGCCTCCACGCCCTCCTCGAAATGGCGGAAAACACAGGAAATACGGAAATCCTCCTCCTGCCCCTCCGGAAAGACCTCTCCGCCCTCACTCCTGAAGAACCTTTTGGAAATAAAACCCTTCGAGAGTGCCTGGACGAAGACCTCCTGAAATTCAAAACAGAAAAAATCTGTTTCAATGAAAAAATCCTCAAAGGCCTCCTCCCCATCCTTACAGATGGAAATAACCGGATCCGCCTCAAACTCGAAATCCCCGAAGACATCCGGGAAGAAAAAAGCCTCGCCCTCGCCCTTAGATACCTCGCCGAAGAAACCCTCCACGCCTCCGGAGCCCGCCGGCTCACCATCACAGGAAAACTCTTCGAAGACAAAGCAGCCATCCTCCTTTCCGCACCCTGCAGATACGAAGTACAAAGGGAAGACAATTTCCCCACCAGAATGCTCCGCCTGTTCCTTACACACCATGACGCAAAGATAGACCGGAAATGGGAAAATGGCATGCTTCATGTAGTGCTTGAATGCAAAGTGAATAGATACTAGTAGTTAGCAATTAGCCGTTAGCAGTCAGCCGGTAGAACCTCCCGGGCCATTAGAACCGGGAGGCTTTTAGCGTGGGAGGAATTGATGCCGGACATATAGTCGAAAAGGAAAATATAAGATTGATTGACTTTTGAATCGGGGCTGTCGGGAGTATCGGGGGTATCGGGGCTGTCGGGGCTGTCGGGAAGGTAGCGGCCTGATGGCCGCGAGTATGTATGGGGAATGTACGCAGGCGTGCGTGAAAAGCCCGTACAAGTCGAAACGTTCAAGGCTCCCCAGGCTTACTATAAAACCATTATCCCGAAAAACCCAAAAAAGGGCGCACTTACCCCAGGGTCCATTTTTTAGCTTTTTTCAGTTAGCGATTGCCATGGTAGATGGAATTTCTCCGGCCCAACCCAATTTTATTAACCCTTTTAATAACGATTTTATTCGTTTTTCTCTGTCAAATGTATTTAGGTAGTTTGCTCCCAAGTCCTGAAATGGTACACGATTTTTTATTATGTAATAAATAGCAATAATCATGGAATGTGCCACTGCAACATATGCCTTCTTACTTCCTCTTCTTCCTTTGATTCTTACAAATCTGGCATAAAAATAGGAATTCTTTTTCAATATTGCACTATGAGCACACGTTATTATTGTTGTTTTTGCCAATGTGTTTCCTTGCCTTGACCCGTTCTTTTTTCGCTTTTTGGCGCTTGTATTATCTGCCGGACACAATCCCAGCCATGCAGCCAGCTTTTCCGGGCTTTGGAATTTATCCATATCTATTCCAATGACAGCAATGATAATCTGTGCTGCTACCTCAGCAATGCCATAAACCGTTTGCAGTAATTTCGACACTTCATGCTCTTCTGGCGTCATTGTTCTTTTTATCTCTTCCGTAAGCTCATCGATAGCAGCGGTTTGGGCATCAATTAGCTGTAAGATTATTCGTACTTCAGCCTTTTGTACTGATGTAAATCCCCCTTGTAAGTCTTCAATTATTTGTTTCTTAGAAGCTTTTAGCTGCTTGGAGATTTTCTTTTCTTTTAACAGTTTGTCATACAGAGATTCATCAATCTTAATTCCTTGAAGCAATAGTCCAAGAAATGTTCGTCCGCTCATTCCAACAACATTTGTAATAGTCCCGGATAACTTAATATTGGCACCTTCCATTATTTTTTGAAGCCGATTGATTAATCTTGTCCTTTCTTGTGTGCAGCTCTTCCGAAGCATGCACATTTCTCTTAACTCTCTCTGCCGTTTGGATGGAATAAAGCTTGGCTTCAACAATCCGTTCATCAAAAGGTCACCAATCCAGTCAGCATCTTTTACATCTGTTTTATGTCCAGGAATATTGTGCATATGGTAAGGGTTAACAACCATAATTGGCAATTTTCGTTCTTCAAAGACATTAAAAACAGGTTTCCAGTATGAACCGGTACTTTCAATGGCACACATTTCGCATCCACCCTCAATCAGCCAGTCTGCTAAAAGATTTAACTGGAGATTGTTAGTGCCAAATTCTCGTATTTCCTTCTTTCCACCATGGCGAAAGCAGGCAACGATCAATTTTTGGTGGACATCAAGACCACAACAGGAGTCGTAGATTTTATCCATAAAAACACCTCTCAGATAAAAAAATACGGCTGGATTCTCTTTAAAGTTTAGTTTACTATTCGTTCTGAATACCTTTTAGTGATTAAACTAAAACGACAAGCAGGTATCCGAGACAGACGGTGGTACAAAGAGAGAATCCTGCATCAAATTGGGGATCGAACTCAAAGAACATACTGTGGGTCGATTTCTGCCGCTAACCCAATTATACAGAAAAATTGAACTCCCACCGGTTTTATTTACGGTGGCAACGGCGCCGATATGTGTAATTGGGGAGCTGTCTGCG
>JAZASQ010000097.1:0-6914 GCA_036343235.1 Lachnospiraceae bacterium | reverse complement strand
AGCACCAGCCGTAATCAATCCAGTCGCCGGACTTCACGCACTTCACGGCCTCGTCTGCGGACACAAGCTTCTTCTCGTATTCCTTCTGAAAATCCATCTGCTGCCTCCTCAAATTTTCACTCATGCAAATTGCGGCTCGGCCAGTCCGCACCGCTCACTTAGTTCCAAGTATACCAGTTCTTTGCACGGGTGGAAACGGAATTTGTCAAAGATTTAACAGAATTTACTCGGACAGGCTCTCGATGAGCGCGTAGATGGCCCGGGCGGAATTGAAGTTCGCGGGTGTCACGTCGTCGGGATCGATGGTCACATCGAAATTCTCCTGCACTTCCGTCACAATCGTGTCGATGTCGTCCTCGTCAAGAATGCCATCGTCCAGCAGGGCCTCTTCGCTGTCGTAGTCCACCTCGGGGTGCAGGTCGTTCAAGATTTCAAGCAGTTCGTCCATATCGCTGTTCTCCTTACTCATGTCTTTGAAAACAGTGCGAGTATACACCCCCACAGGTACTCCGTAAAGACCGTATTTTTCTTTTCATACTAATATAGAAATGTGTAGTTTGGAAGACTTTTGCTTTGAAACAAGCTATTGGCCCAGAGCCGCCTGCTTCTCTTCCGCGGACAATGTTTCATTCATTGAGCCCGAGCGGAAGCCGAAAAGGTCGCATGTCACATAAGTAAAACCAAGGCTATGAAGGCACTCGGCAACCGCCTCGCGCAGGGGCTCCTCTATGAGGCGCCCGATATCAGCCGCCGGTACTTCGATCCGGGCCAGGCGCCCTTCGTCCTGAATCCGTACCCGAACTTGCGTAAAGCCTTTTTCAATCAGGAAGTTTTCGGCAGCGTCCACCATATGAAGCCGCTTTTCAGTAATGGCTTCGCCATAGGAAAAGCGGCTGGCCAGGCAGGCGAGGGAGGGGGCAGAGGCCGTAGGCAGGCCGAGGCCCCCCGAGATGGCCCTGATGTCCGCCTTGGTAAGGCCGGCTGCCTTCAGCGGGCTCTGTACGGAAAGCTCCGCGATGGCCCGCATACCGGGCCGGAAATCGAAGGTGTCGTCCGCATTCGTTCCCTCGCAGACCACGTCGAAGCCCAGCTTCTTTGCCTCTTCGAGGATCTCGGAAAAAAGGGCTTTCTTGCAGAGGTAGCAGCGGTCCGGGGGATTGGCGGAAAGCCCCTCCACGGCGAAAATATCATGCTGCAGGGCAATATGCCGGATTCCCCGGTCCCTACAGAAGGCCTCCGGAGCGGCCTTCTCGCGCGAGGGGGAGCCCTGGTCGTACGCTGTCACGGCAAGTACATTCTCCTTTCCGAGCGCCTCTACAGCCGCGGTCAAAAGCAGGGTCGAATCCACCCCGCCGGAGTAGGCGACAGCGGCGCGGCCGAAGGGCCTGAGCACCGCCAGAAGATGTTCATATTTCTGTTTCAGTTCACCTGTCATATTTTCTTCTCCGCGTCAAAGTAAAAGAAATGGGTAACACGCATTGCGTATTACCCATTTGTTTGGTTTAAAATTGGCAAGCACATAAGAGGCGTTTTCTCTTGTCCGGCCGGAAATTGGCTTGCCCGGTCCGAAATAGCTCTATTATGCCGTCTTCGGTGTAACTTCCGGCTTGAAATCCTCTGTAGCGAGGTGCAGAACCCTGTCTTTGATCTCCTGCGTTCTTCCCTGATTCCAAAATTGTGTTCCTATGTAACCACAGGTACGGCGGGCTACTGACATCTTCGACTGGTCGCGGTTGCCGCAGTTGGGGCATTCCCAGACCAGCTTGCCATTGTCGTCCGTGACAATCTTGATTTCGCCGTCATATCCGCAGACCTCGCAGTAGTCGCTCTTTGTATTGAGCTCCGCGTACATGATGTTCTCGTAGATATGGCGCATGATGGCGAGAACTGCAGGGATATTGTTCTGCATGTTCGGAACCTCGACATAAGAAACTGCTCCGCCGGGTGAAAGTTTCTGGAACTCAGATTCAAATTTCAACTTTGAGAAGGCGTCGATATCCTCCGTCACATGGACATGGTAGGAGTTCGTGATGTAATTCTTGTCCGTCACGCCCTTGATGATGCCGAAACGCTTCTGCAGGCACTTGGCGAACTTGTAGGTCGTTGACTCCATGGGGGTCCCGTAGAGGGAATAGGACATATTCTCTGCTTCCCTCCACTCCTTGCACTTATCGTTCAGGTGCTGCATGACGGAAAGAGCGAATTCCTTCCCCTGAGGATCCGTGTGGGAAACGCCCAGCATGCGGTAGGTCATCTCATTGAGTCCGGCGTAGCCGAGGGAAATTGTGGAATAGTTCCCGAACAGGAGCTTATCTATCTTCTCTCCCTTCTTCAGGCGGGCCAGGGCGCCGTACTGCCAGAGGATGGGCGCCACGTCGGAAGTGGTTCCCATGAGGCGCTCATGGCGGCACTGCAGGGCCCGGTGACAGAGCTCGAGGCGCTCGTCCAGGATCTCCCAGAACTTGTCCATGTCCCCATAGGAGGAGCAGGCCACATCGACGAGATTAATCGTGACAACGCCCTGGTTAAAGCGGCCGTAGTACTTGTGGTGGCCTTTTCCATAGTTCAGGGCACCGGACTTGTCATCAGCGTCGCAGAGGCCCTCAGGCTGATTCTCGTTGTCCGGGGTCAGGAAGGATCGGCATCCCATGCAGGGATATACGTCGCCCTTGTCCCTCCGCATGATTTTTGCGGAGATGTAATCCGGCACCATACGTTTTGCCGTACATTCGGCAGCCAGTTCCGTGAGATAATAGTACTTGCTGTCCGGGTTTATATTATCCTCATCAAGCACGTATATGAGCTTGGGGAACGCAGGGGTAATCCAGACACCCTTCTCGTTCTTGACGCCCTGCATACGCTGGCGCATGACCTCTTCAATGACCATGGCAAGGTCGTCTCTTGTCCGGCCCTCGGGTACCTCATCAAGGTACATGAAGACAGTGACGAAAGGCGCCTGGCCGTTGCAGGTCATGAGGGTAATGAGCTGGTACTGAATCGTCTGGACGCCGTCCTTGATTTCTTCCTTCAGACGCATCTCGGTGACCTTGTCGATTTTCTCGTCGTCAAGGGGTTCGCCGACGGCCTCCATCTCGGAAACGACCTTCTTCCGAAGCTTCTGTCGGCTGATATCAACGAAGGGGGCCAGATGGGATAATGTAAAACTCTGTCCTCCGTACTGATTCGAAGCCACCTGGGCCACAATCTGAGTCGTGACATTGCAGGCAGTGAAGAAGCTGTGGGGCTTTTCAATCATGGTCTCGGAAATGACCGTGCCGTTCTGCAGCATGTCCTCGAGGTTTATGAGGTCGCAATTGTGCTCTCTCTGGGCGAAATAGTCGGAGTCATGGAAGTGGATAATCCCCTCTTCGTGCGCCTTGATGATCTCGGGCGGAAGTAGAATCCGCTTTGTAAGGTCTTTCGATACCTCGCCTGCCATGTAGTCGCGCTGGGTCGAGTTGATGACCGGGTTCTTATTACTATTTTCCTGCTTGACCTCTTCGTTCATCTGGTCAATCAGAGAGAGAATGCCGTCGTCGGTGGTATTGGTCTTCCGGGAGAGCTCACGCTGGTAGCGGTAACGGACATAGAGGCGGGCAACCTCGTAGCCCCGCATCTCCATGATGCCCTTCTCCACCATATCCTGAATATCCTCTACGTTGACGGCATGGGGGCTGTCAGCTACCTGCTTTGCAATCCCGTCCGCAACAGCGCGAATCTGGGCATCGGACATCTTGTGGATGTCGTCGACCTCGTGGTTGGCCGCCTTGATGGCATTGATAATCTTCATCTCATCGAAGGAAACTTCCGCCCCGTTTCTCTTGATGATATTCGTCCGGACCTCCATCAGATTCTGATCCATGATACTACGTTCTCTCCCTTTCCATATATAGTATGAATAATATAAGACCTCCATAGCGCGAAAAAACGCACGCAATGCGTGCATCGCTTCGGAAGCCGTATAAACAGTGGCCTGCACGATTTGCAAATCTTATATCAAATATTGCGGGTCGTGCTAACCTTTGTTTCACAAGAGTTTCACAAGATTTAGGTGTTCGGTGCATTTTTGACTACCATATCTTGTGGCTGAGTGTTATAATACACTAGTCGCCCGAAAAAGTGAAGAGGGAATTTCACAATTTCTCCACAAAATTTTCAGATGCAGGGACGGGGTTCGCTGCAGCAGGGGACAAATGTAAAAGCAAAAGGAAAAAGACATGAATTACGGAAGAATCTACTACGCGGACATCGCAAACGGGGTGGGCTGCAGGACGTCGCTTTTCCTCTCCGGCTGCCGCAACCACTGCAAAGAGTGCTTCAATCCCGAAACCTGGGACTTCTCCTACGGCAAGCCCTTTGACGCTGATATCCAGGAAACCGTCATTGACTCCATCCGTCCTTCTTATATAGAAGGACTTTCCATCCTGGGCGGGGAACCCATGGAACCGGAAAATCAGGAGGCCCTGCTTCCATTTCTCAAGGACGTGAAAACCGCCTGCCCGAACAAGACCGTCTGGCTCTACTCCGGCTTCACCTGGGAAGAGCTCACGGATGATGCGAAAGGGGCCCGCTGCCGGACCGAGTGGATCGACGAAATACTCCCCCTCATCGACATCCTTGTGGACGGCCGTTTCGAGCTTGAAAAGAAGAATATCTCCCTAAAATTCCGGGGAAGTGAAAACCAGCGCATCATAAAAGTACCGGCCTCCCTGAAGACAGGGGAGCCGGTACTGGCGGAAGAATACATGAATTGATTTTTATCCGAAAAGGTGGAAGCCCTTCTTCTCCGCGGCCTCGCTCGTCTCAATTCCGACGAAGTCGTAGCCGGTGTCCTCTATGGCCTTTTTGATGACACCTTCATCCGGCTTCTCTTCGCTTTCGAACGAAGCGACATTTTTGATATGATTGGCCTTTAATTTCTTTGCGGCCGGATAGGCCTTTCGTATGGCATCCTTGATGTGGCTCTCACACATGGAGCACATCATTCCGCCGACATTTACGGTCGTCTGATACATAGAATCTTTCTCCTTTCCTGCACCGGCTGAGTTCCGCGCTGAACAGGTTCGGAACACAGCCCTCAACATTTCCGAAAACGAAACCCCGGTTCCTGTCAGAGCCGGGGTTCCTTTGTATACATATTTTTACATGGAGGCTCGCCGGCTGATCAATTCCGGTGGTCTTTCCTGTACTGCTTCTGCCACTTGCGGACTTCTCTGAGCTTCCGTCGGTCGATATTCTTCGACGCGGAAGCGCAACTCGAGCAGGATCCGCCGGTACAGCCGGAGCAGCCCTGGCCGGAGACTTCCCTCTTAAGTTCCCTGTAGGTGGCTCTCGCCGCGAAAAAAATCACTACGGCAAGGATCGCTATAACTATGATATTTCCTATGATTGGGGACATTCGAAGCCTCCTTTCTTATCAGTAATAAATCTTAGACAGTCGCCTTCTCGCCTTCTTCAGCAGGCGTCCAGCCCTTGCGTACAAGGCCGTAGATGATGGCGATAAGGACGACAATGGCAGCGAAGGTGCCGGGGCCGAAACTTAGCTCGCCTGTGATGAGGCCGCCGAACTGGTAGAACATCAGGGCCATGCAGTATGCCCAGAGCGTCATCCAGCCGATGGCTGCCCAGGTCCACTTACGATTGTTCATCTCCCGCTTGATGGCGCCGATGGCCGCGAAGCAGGGAGCGCACAGGAGGTTGAATACCATGAAGGCAAAGCCGGCAGCAGCCGTATAGTCCGCAGCCACAAGGGGCCAGATGGACTCGCCGTTGTCTCCGAGGTCGTCGCCCTGATAATTATAAAGCGTACCGAACGTCGCGACAACATTTTCCTTGGCAACGAGACCGGTGATGGTTGCAACGGCCGGCTTCCACTTGCCGAAGCCGAGAGGTGCGAAGATAGGGCTGATGGCCTGGCCTACGGAAGCGAGGATGGAGTCATCCATGGAGTTGACCTGATCGACCGATACATGGCGCTTGGCCGCGAGGTTCTCGAGGTATTCCTGATTCTCCTCGATTCCCTGCTCTTCCCACTGGTTGGCCACCATACCAAAGCTGCCATTGACAGAGCCGAAGTTCGACAGGAACCAGATGATAATCGTGGAAATCAGAATGACGGAGCCGGCCCGCTTGATGAAGGACCAGCCGCGCTCCCAGGTTGCCCGGAGGACGTTTCCTGCGGAAGGTACGTGGTAGGCAGGAAGCTCCATGACGAAGGGAGCAGGCTCACTTGCAAGCGGTTTTGTCTTCTTTAAAATAATTCCTGAAAGAATAATGGAAAGAATTCCGATGAAGTAAGCGCTTACAGCGATGAGGGGCGAGTTGCCGAAAATCGCACCGGCGATGAGGCCGATGATGGGGAGCTTGGCCCCGCAGGGCATGAAGGTCGTCGTCATGACGGTGAGCTTGCGGTCACGGTCGGACTCGATGGTACGGGTCGACATAACACCGGGAACGCCGCAGCCCGTTGCGACCAGGGCAGGAATGAAGGACTTGCCCGAAAGGCCGAACTGGCGGAAGATCCGGTCCATGATGAAGGCGACACGGGACATATACCCGATGTCCTCAAGGATGGCCAGCATGACGAAGAGGACCAGCATCTGGGGAACGAAACCTAAGACCGCACCGACGCCGGCTACGATACCGTCCTGAATCAGACCGTAGAGCCAGGAACTTTCAGAGAGACCGAGGCCTGTCAGCATCCAGTTGAAGAAGTTCGGAACCCACTCGCCGAAGATGACATCGTTCGTGAAGTCCGTCGCGGCAGTACCGATGGAAATCGTCCAGCCGCCCATGGCGATGGCATATACGAGGAACATGATGCCGGCGAAGATCGGGAGACCGAGGATACGGTTTGTAACGACCTTATCGATCTTGTCGGATACGGTCAGGTGACTTGCCCGCTCCTTCTTCTT
>JAZASQ010000096.1:0-6983 GCA_036343235.1 Lachnospiraceae bacterium | reverse complement strand
GCCGAGGCCGGAGCCGTCCAGTGCGGCTTCTGCACTCCGGGTATGATTATGGCGGCCCAGGCCCTGCTTGCAAGGAATCCCCATCCCACGGAAAAGGAGATTCGCCTTGCTATTTCAGGTAATCTTTGCCGCTGTACCGGCTACAATATGATCATAAACGCCATCTCCCTGGCCGCAGAGAGGGGGAATGGATTATGGTGAAAGCATTTTATCCTGTTAATGCCTATGAGGCGATGAAGGCCCGTCTGGAAGCACCCGGAGCCCTTCTCGTAAGCGGCGGGACGGACGTCATGGTACGAAAGCCCGAAGCAGAGCCCGTAATTACCCTGAACGGGGCAGAAGATCTTGCAAAAATCCGGGAGGAAGAAGACGGAAGTCTCTTTGTCGGGGCGGAGGTCACATACGACGACATGATGCTGGACCACCGGGTGCCGGAAATTTTCCGCACCTGCATTCCCGGCATCGCCTCACCGGCCATAAGGAATGCCGGTACAATGACCGGAAATATCTGCAATGCCTCTCCCGCCGGAGACCCCCTGCCTGTGCTTTCGATTATGAATGCAAAAGTCGTCATCGGAAGCCTGGAGCCTTCCGGGAAAGAAGTGAATCGGACGGAAGAGCTTCTTTCCTTCATTCAGGGTGTCCGGAAGATTGACCTTGCACCGACGGAAGTTGTCTTAGGGGTCTGCCTTCCGCTTTCTGACTGGGAAGGGCAGAATGTGTGCTATTATCAGAAGGTGGGTTCCCGCCGGGCCGAGGCCATTTCGAAGGTTTCATTCGCGGCCAGTGCCAAGGTCGAAGACGGCGTCGTAATAGAGCTTCGGGCAGCCTGGGGGTCTGTCGGTATAAAGCCTGTCCGCTTTCCGAATCTGGAAAAGAAATATGCCGGGCAGAAGGCAGCGGACCTCATTGCAAAGAAGGCGGATGTGACAGCGGATTTCATGGAAGGAATTCACCCGATTGACGACCAGCGTTCTACAGCCGTCTATCGGAAACAGGTCTGCGCTAATCTCTTTTCGGATTTCATTGACAGTCTGGGAGGCTGAAATTGCAGCTCATAAGACACGCTTTCATCTATACAGGGGCCCAAGAGGAAAGAATAATAGAAGACGGGGCAGTAGCCGTTGACGGGGCCTTCATCAGAGAGGTCGGAGAGGATAGAGTTCTTTCTGCAAAGTATCCGGAAGCGGAAGTCCTTGATGCTGAGGGAAAATTCTGCATGCCCGGCTTCATCAACGCCCATGAGCATATCTACAGTGAATTTGCCCGGGGCTGCGCCTTCCCCGGAGGTCCTTTCCACGGTTTTCTCGATGTTCTGGAAAAGGTCTGGTGGCCCCTGGACAGGGTCTTAACGAAGGAGGACATCTATTACAGCGCACTATGTACCTATATCGAGTGCATCAAAAACGGGGTAACTACGGTCATCGACCACCATGCAGGCTACGGGGCTATTGAAGGCAGTCTTTCAGAGATTGCCAGGGCGGCGGAACAGACCGGAGTCCGTACCTGCCTTTGCTATGAAGTGTCGGACCGGGATGGCTTCAATAAATGCCGGAAGGCCATTGATGAAAACGCCTCTTTCATTGAGGAGACAGGCCGTAAGAATACGGATATGCTGAAGGCCCTCTTTGGATTGCATGCCTCCTTCACCCTTTCGGATGACACCCTGCAGGCGGTCCGTCGGGCCAATGAAAACGGGGCCGGCTACCATGTCCATATCGCAGAAGGGGCCTATGACGAAAAGGACTGCGAGGAAAAGTACGGCTGCTCCATTGTACAGCGCTTTCACCAGGAAGGCATTCTGGGCTCCCACACCATTGCAGCCCACTGCATCCATATCAGCGAAAAGGACATGGGGATTCTGAAGGACACGGATACAATGGTCGTCCACAATCCCGAGTCCAATATGAATAATGCTGTCGGCTCTCCCAATGTTCTGGCCATGTATGACCGGGGCATTACCGTGGGCCTCGGAACCGACGGCTACGGGCAGGATATGCTGCGCTCCATGCAGACAGCTGCTATCCTGCAGAAGTACCGGCACGGGAATCCGGCCCGGGGAACCGGAGAAGCGGAGGGTCTCCTTCTTTCCGGAAATCCGGAAATCGTCCGCCGCATATTCGGCGTATCCGTCGGAAACTTAAAGGAAGGGGCGGCTGCCGATATTATTCTCATGAACTATAGTCCTTTCACTCCCCTGGATGAAAATACGGTCGGAAGCCACCTGCTTTTCGGCCTGACCGGGGCCCTGACGGACACGGTCTTCATAAACGGGCGCTGTGTCATGCAGGGGCGGAAAATACTGACCGTGGATGAAGAGGCCATAGAGCGGGAGGCCCGGGAACTTTCGCCCGCCCTGTGGAAACGGATTCGGTGATTTTGAATCCGGGTCCGTTTTTCACCCGGAAAATGAAGGCATATTTCGGAACGGAAGAAGAATCAGGTGGATGCCATGAATGAGATGAAAGCCTGTGACTTCGGCGCGGAGCTCACACATCTGCTAACGGAATATAGAATTGACGGGACCTTTGAACAGGTCCCTTTCGCTGAGGGGCCCGGAGATGACCGGGTTGGCATTGCAGCCGGTCCCCATACCCAGACAGCGGCAGGTATTGTGTCCTGCTGGGCTGCCGGGGCTGGCGTCATTGAACTGAAAACCGTCCAGGTCCTGTCAGGCAAAGACCTGGGCCTTAAGAAGCCCTGCATCTATGTAGGTGACCGGGTCTATAATACCGAGTGGTCGTCGGAATTTCCTGTAGAGACCGCAGCGGAGGAGTATATCGGAGCTTATCTTCTGATCCGGGTTCTGTCGAAGGAGTTTTCTTTGGAGCGTCTTCCCCGCCTCACAGCCAGTGTCGGCTATGACCTGAAGGGAATCAAGTCTAAGCCTGTGACGGCATTTCTTTCCGCCATGAAGGACGCCTCCGAAAATCCTGCCTGGAAGCGGGATATCAAGTACTTAAGGAAGCATGTGAAGGAATTTGCCCATGTCACGGCCAAGGACATAGACACCATTGAAAAAGAGACCTGTATCGCGGATACCGTGACCCTCTCCACTATGCACGGATGCCCCAAGGAGGAAATCTACGACATCGCTTCCTACCTTCTTTCGCAGGGCTTTCACACCTTTGTGAAGCTGAATCCCACGATTATCGGCAGGGAGAATGTATATAAGCTCCTCGAGGCCCACGGATTCGAGGAAGAGATTCCGGAAAGGGTCTTTGATGAGGAACTGGGCATGAATGCAGCCGTGGACTTAATCGAGCGCCTTTCTCAGGACGCCTACCGGCAGGATCTCTGCTTCGGAGTCAAGCTTACGAATACTCTGCCTGTAATGGTACAGCATCAGGAGCTTTCAGCCGATACCATGTATCTTTCCGGAAAGGCCCTCTACAGCCTGTCCCTGATGGCTGCGGGTCTCATTGCAGCTACCTGCCCCGGTGTCCCCATTTCCTTCTCGGGCGGGGCCGACCGGTGGAATGTGGGAAACCTGCTCTATGCCGGCATCTGTACCGTGACTGTCTGCTCCATCCTCCTGAAGGCCGGGGGCTATAAGAATTTCGTGCCCCTCCTGGAGGCGGCCCAGTCGGTGCCCTACACCCGCCATCCCAACCATGTGCTTCTGCATGAGCTCTCCGAGAAGGCCCTGACGGACCCCCATTACGATTTCGCCGTCAGAAAGAAGCAGGAGAGGCTTCCCCGCTATTCGCCCCGCTGCGCCTTCTGCGAGAACTGCGTGGATGTCTGCCCCAACCGGGCCAATGTCCGCCTGGCTGTGAAGGGCGGCTTTGCCGTTCTTCACATAGAGGACCGCTGTAATGAGTGCGGGGCCTGCTCCGCCTCCTGCCGCCTGGGGCATGAGCCCTACAGGGAGAAGGAAGCAGTGAAGCTTACGGACGTGATGGCTCTTGGAAAACAGGAGTGAAGCGGACAGCTTTTTGTTTTATGAGAAATGAAAATGGAGAGGAGCCTTTATGGGTTTTGAACTCATAGAGAATAATGAAAAAAAGAAAGTCGGAGATACCTCCTTTTTGGATGTAAAGACCGCGCAGACTGCAAGAAAATATCACTCGACATTTCCCCAGTACCGGGAGACTCCCCTGCGGCGGCTTTCTTCCCTGGCCTCTGCCCTTGGAGTAAAAGATATCTATGTCAAGGATGAGTCCTTCCGCTTCGGCCTCAATGCCTTCAAAGTGTTGGGAGGAAGCTATGCCATCGGTACTTATATCGGGAGGAAGCTGCGGCTTGCTCCGGAAGAACTGACCTACGATGTCATCACGTCGGAGGAGACGAAGAAAGCTTTGGGGCCGGTGACTTTTATCTCCGCCACAGACGGAAACCATGGCCGGGGAGTGGCCTGGTCCGCCCGGGAGCTTAAGCAGAAGTCCGTCATCTATATGCCGAAAGGGTCCGCGAAGGAGCGCTATGACAATATTGTCGCATGCGGGGCCTCCTGCACGATTACGGACTTAAATTATGACGACGCAGTCCGAAAGGCTGACCGGGACGCTAAGGAAAATGGCTGGGTCCTGGTGCAGGACACTTCCTGGCCCGGCTATGAAGATATTCCAAGAGCTATCATGCGGGGGTATACGACATTGTCTCTGGAGACCTATGAGCAGCTTTCGGGAGTAGTCCCTACCCACATCTTCCTGCAGGCCGGGGTAGGCTCCTTCGCTTCCAGCGCCACGGCCTTTTTCACGGAGGCCTTCGGAAGGGAGCATAAGCCCGTCATTACGATTGTCGAGCCCAATGAGGCGGCCTGTATATTTAAAACCATGGCTGCCGCCGACGGACAACTCCATCCGGTCACGGGCGATATGAAGTCCATCATGGCCGGCCTCTGCTGCGGGGAACCTGTGACGGTCGGCATCGATATTCTCCGTACTTATGCTGACTATTTCATTTCCGAACCGGATTACGTGGCAGCGGACGGGATGCGGGTTCTCTCCTCCCCACTGGGAAAAGATGATCGCATTGTGAGCGGGGAGAGCGGGGCCGCAGCCTTTGGAGCGGCCTATGAACTGCTGACAGACGAATCACTTTCTGCTTTTAAAGAAAAACTGGGAATCAACGAATCTTCCGTTCTCCTTTTCGTCAGCACGGAAGGGGCCACGGACAGGAAAAACTACAGGAATATAGTCTGGAACGGGGCCTATTCCCGGCTTGAGACCTGAAAAGTGTATATATTCATGGATGAATTGAGACGGGTTGAATTTTTGCAGTACGAATACTTTCGGCACTATTCTAACGAGGAGAAGAAATGTTATCAGAAGAGAGAAAACAGGAAGTAATTGAGCTTTGCCAGGATCTGGTCAAGAGCTATTCCTACTCGGGCAATGAGGACGAGGTTGCAAGAAAACTGAAGACCTATTATCTGGACCACGGCTTTGACGACGTGAAGATTGACCAGTACGGGAACATCATCGGAGTCCTCAGGGGCCGCCGCAAAGGACCGAAGATACTTTTTGACGGTCATATCGATACGGTGCCTGTACCGGATCCTGCCCAGTGGTCCCACGACCCCTTTGGCGGGGAGATTGTCGACGGGAAAATCTACGGCCGGGGTACCTCCGATATGAAAGGAGCCGACGCGGCCATGGCTGTGGCAGCAGCTTCCTTTGCAGAGGATACAAATAAGTCCTTCGGCGGGGAAATCTATGTAGCCGGGGTCGTCCATGAGGAGTGCTTCGAAGGGGTCGCAGCCCGCAGCATCAGCGCGGCCGTTCAGCCGGACTACGTCATCATCGGAGAGGCGTCGGAGCTCAATCTCAAGGTGGGTCAGAGAGGTCGGGGAGAGGTAGTTGTCGAGACTTTCGGTGTACCGGCCCACTCAGCCAACCCGGAAAAGGGCGTCAATGCCGTCTACTCCATGTGTAAGCTCGTTGAAGCCATCCGGGAATTGAAGCCCACCCACGACGAATTTCTGGGTGACGGTATTCTGGAACTTACCGATGTGAAGTCAGCTCCTTACCCGGGGGCATCTGTGGTACCTGACTATTGCCGGGCTACCTATGACCGCCGCCTCCTTGTGGGCGAGACCCGGGAGTCGGTGCTGGCGCCGATTCAGGAAATCATTGATCGTATGTCCGCTGACGATCCTCATTTTAAGGCAAAGGTTTCCTTTGCCCGGGGTGAAGAGAAGTGCTATACAGGCGAGACGATTTCCGGCGAGCGCTTCTTCCCCGGCTGGGCCTATGATGAGAATGAGGACTACATTCAGGCAATTAAGAAAGAACTGAATGCCATGGGTTTTGAGCCGGAAATCACGAAGTACAACTTCTGTACCAACGGCAGCCACTACGCCGGAGAGGCCGGAATCAAGACTATCGGCATGGGACCTTCGCGGGAGAACCTTGCCCACACGATTGACGAATATATAGAAATTGATCAGCTGACCGGGGTGACAGAGCGGTATATGGGAATTATGAAAGCGCTGTTATTCTAGGTTCTCTTTAGGATATATTTCCATAGCACGCAAAGTGTATATAACTTAATATTTGGGCGGTGTTTGTGTAGAAACTGCAAAAAAGAGACTCAATTCCGAGAAAGCAGGTGCATGGATAGGCGGTTTTTGTACGAAATTTTATCAATAGAGACTATTTTTATTGGTTGAAACCTGAGGTATGGGCGGTATTTGTTCATAAAACCAGAAACAGGGACGTGTTTAGAGAGTGTCTGAATAGAATATGAGAATAGTAGTAAAAAATGCACGCATTGCGGATGGGTCTGGAAGCGATCTCTTTGACGGGGCTGTGCTGATTGAGGGCGAGCGGATTGCCGAAGTCTTTCAAGGGGAGGCTCCCGCGGAGGCGGAAAAGAGGGCCGACCGGGTAATCGACGCGGCAGGTAATGTGCTTGCCCCGGGCTTTATTGACACCCATTCGCACAGCGATTTGAAGGTTCTTTCCGAACCAGAGCTCCTGCCCAAGCTCCACCAGGGCATCACGACAGAAGTTTTAGGCCAGGACGGTATTTCCATG
>JAZASQ010000095.1:0-7029 GCA_036343235.1 Lachnospiraceae bacterium | reverse complement strand
CCGTCCCTTCATACGGCCGGCACGCTCATAGAGTGTCGCAAGGTCCGTGTACATGTAGCCGGGGTAGCCGCGGCGGCCGGGAACTTCCTTCCGGGCTGCGGAGACCTCACGCAGGGAGTCTGCGTAGTTCGTGATATCGGTAAGGATTACCAGGACATGCATGCCCTTCTCGAAAGCCAGATATTCAGCGGCGGTCAGGGCCATACGGGGCGTGGAAATTCGCTCTACGGCCGGGTCGTTGGCCAGGTTGAGGAAGAGGACGGTCCGGTCAATGGCTCCGGTTTCCCGGAAGGACTGCTCGAAGAAGTTGGCCTCCTCGAAGGTGATACCCATGGCGGCAAATACAACGGCGAATTTCTCGTCCTTGCCGCGGACCTTTGCCTGGCGGGCAATCTGGGCAGCCAGCTGGGCATGGGGCAGACCGGAAGCCGAGAAAATAGGCAGCTTCTGGCCCCGGACCAGGGTGTTCAGACCGTCGATAGCGGAGATACCTGTCTGAATGAACTCGGAAGGGTACTCACGGGCAGCGGGGTTCATGGGCAGACCGTTGATATCCATCCTCTTGTCCGGGATGATCTCGGGTCCGTCATCTATGACATTTCCCATGCCGTCGAAGACACGGCCCAGCATATCTTCCGATACACCGAGCTCCATCACGCGGCCCAGGAAGCGAACTTTTGAATTCGAGAGGTTGATACCGGTGGAGTCCTCGAAGAGCTGAACCAGGGCATTGCCCCCGTCGATCTCAAGGACCTTGCAGCGGCGGACCTCACCGTTTGCGAGCTCTATTTCAGCGAGCTCATTATACTTGACATCCTCTACGCCTCTGACCAGCATCAGGGGGCCGGCGACTTCCTGTATGGTACGGTATTCTTTCGCCATTCTTTCAGTCCTCCTTTCCGGTCAGGCCGGCAACCTCGCGGACGAGCTCGTCAGCAACTTCAGTGTAGTGGGACTCAACGTCCTTCTCCAGCGTGTACTTGAAACGGCCGATGTCCTCGCGGACAGGGAGCTTGACAAGGTCGTCGATCTTCGCTCCGGCAGCCAGGGCCTTCGTGCCCTCGTCGTAGTAAGCGTACACGAGCTGCATCATCCTGAACTGCTTCCGGATGGACGTATAGGTATCGACGTCGTCGAAGGAGTTCTGGTGGAGGAAGTCCTCACGGATGGACCGGGCAGCTTCCATCTTCAGGCGGTCCTGAGGGGAAAGGGCATCCATGCCGACCATCTTTACGATCTCGTTCAGGGAAGCCTCCTCCTGCAGGAGGGTCATCAGATTCTGCCGGGTCTTCATCCAGGCTTCATCTACATTATCATTGAACCACTTCTCCAGGGTGTCCAGATAGAGTGAATAGGAGGACAGCCAGTTGATGGCCGGGAAGTGCCGCTGGTAGGCAAGGTCTGCGTCCAGACGCCAGAAGACCTTGACGATACGCAGGGTCGCCTGGGAGACAGGCTCTGAAATATCACCGCCGGGAGGCGATACGGCGCCGATGACGGAGAGGAAGCCCTCTCTGCCTTCGTGGCCGAGCGAGATGACATGGCCTGCGCGCTCATAGAACTGGGCAAGACGGCTGGAGAGGTAGGCCGGGTAGCCTTCCTCGCCGGGCATCTCCTCGAGTCGGCCGGACATCTCACGGAGGGCCTCAGCCCAGCGGGATGTGGAATCCGCCATCAGGGCTACGGAATAGCCCATGTCGCGGAAGTATTCTGCAATCGTGATACCGGTGTAGATAGACGCCTCACGGGCGGCAACGGGCATATCCGATGTGTTGGCGATCAGGATGGTCCGCTTCATCAGGGACTCGCCGGTCTTGGGGTCCTTGAGTTCCGGGAACTCGTTCAGAACGTCGGTCATCTCGTTGCCGCGCTCGCCGCAGCCGATGTAGACGACGATGTCCGCTTCCGCCCACTTGGCCAGCTGGTGCTGGATGACGGTCTTGCCGGAACCGAAAGGTCCGGGAACCGCAGCCACACCGCCCTTTGCGATGGGGAAGAAGCCGTCAATGACACGCTGTCCGGTGATCAGAGGGGTGTTGGGGGCCAGCTTCGTCTTATAGGGGCGGCCCTTACGGACAGGCCACTTCTGGGCCATGGCCACATTTACATCGCCCTTCTCTGTCTCTACAACAGCGACCGTCTCGCGGATATTGAAAGAGCCCGACTGGATGGACTTGATCTTTCCGGATACCCCGTAAGGGATCATTATTTTCTGTGTAACGACCGATGTCTCCTGGACAGTGCCGATGATGTCCCCGGCTTCGACCTCGTCGCCGACGCTTGCTGTTGCGACAAAGTCCCACTTCTTTTCCTCGTCCAGGGCGGGAACTTCCACGCCGCGGGAGAGGCGGTCCGTGCCGGTCACCTGCATGATGACGTTCAGAGGCCGCTGGATACCATCGTAGATGGAACCGATGAGGCCGGGTCCCAGGTCCACTGAAAGGGGAACCTCCATGGACTCGACAGGCTCGCCGGGTCCGAGACCGGATGTCTCTTCGTATACCTGAATTGAAGCCTCGTCACCGTGCATCTCGATGATCTCGCCGATCAGTCTTTCCCTGCTGACACGGACGACATCGTACATATTGGCATCGCGCATTCCTGAGGCGATGACAAGCGGTCCCGAAACTTTTTTGATCACTCCTGTACTCAAAGTCTTCGTTTCCTCCTATTATTCATCCGACCCGAAAAGTATGTCGCTTCCGACTGCCTTTTCGACCGACTGCTTCACTCCCTGTATTCCGGCCCCCGTATTTCCGCTGACGCCAGGGATCTGAATGATGGCGGGGAAAACCTTCTCCGCATATTCAGCTATGACGTCGGAAAGGGCTGCCGCGCAGCTTTCCGTGATATAAATAATGCCGTACTCCCCGTCTGCCAGGCGCCGGAGGAGCTTTGCGTCCTCCTCGTGGTCCCCTGCTGTGGGGAAAATGGAAAGGCCCAGGGCAGCGAAACCGTAGATGGAATCCCGGTCGCCGACTACGCAAATCTTATCCATACATCCGCCTTGCCCTTTCCTTTACCGCTTCCTCCGGAAAGCCGTTCTTCTTCGCGGTCAGGAGGACCCGGACTGTGGAAATCTCGTTCATGCGTCCGAGATAGAAGGCCACAACGGGGCCGATCGTGAAGGGATGGGTCTTTTCCGGCCGTATTGACTCTATGATGCTGTCGTCGCACCACTTCTCGAAGGCCGTGATGGAAGTCTTCAGGGCATCCGCTGCCTCACCCATGCCGTGGCCGGAGAGGTAGTTAAGTAATGACTCCTCGTTCTCCGATGCGGCTTTCGCGAGAATGTCGCGATCAAGCGTCCGGCAGGGGGCCAGGGCATCACGGATGTAGTCGTACGTCTTCCCTGTCCGCGCACCACGGACAGCGATCTTCACGTCCGTGACGGCGACTGTCCGCTCCAGGTAGTCCCGGAGGATGGGGTATTTCGACTTCTTCGCCCGCTCTTCCATGTAGTCGAGGCAGGCCCGGTCTATGATGACGTCCGACTTCTGCCCGTCGTGGTGCTCGAGCATGACGTTCATGGCCGCTTCCGCAGGTTTCTGCATCTCAGCGGGCAGGGCCCGGTAATTCTTCTCCTGCAGAATGTCCGTGAAATACCTGGCATTATAGACCGGATGCTCGTAGTAGGCGTAAGGGGAATCCCCTTCCACGCAGACGTCCTTCACTGCGGTCTTCAGATTGTGGTAGACCTGGGAAATCGAGAGGATGGAGAGTATGTCATCCCCCACTCCCAGGGAACGGATGAGCTTGTCTGTCTTCACCTGCTCGGCAGCCAGCATTTTCTGCGGGTCCCGGCCGGTGTTCTCATCGCCCCAGCCCTTGTCGGAAAGGTAGGCGGTCACAGCCTCCTCGTCCTTCATGCCGCTCATCTGGGCGATATCCGAATCCGTCAGCAGGCTCTTCTCCAGTACCCGGATGCGTGCGACGGCAAAGATATAATTTTCACCCATCGCATCACTCCTTCGGCCAAAGCTTCCTGTATACAATATCCGCGAGATCCGTCCTGCGGCTATCGAAGATGGCCTTCAGGGAGCAGTTCTCGTCTATGCCCGCATATTTGAGGACGAAGCCGCTGTCTAAGCCTGCGTCCCCATTGGGGTCGAGCTTCAGGCTGCCGCCTTTTTTCGCTGCGGCGGCTTTTACATTATTTTCGAAATCCGACGGAAGGCGCTGCATGTCGGCGGGGGACAGGACGATGGTCCCCTCCTCCCCGTGGGCTGCTGCCCCGACCATGTCAATAAGCATGGAAAAATAGGAAGCGCTGTCGCGGCCCTTCAATTTTTCATAGGCCTTTTCTATGACGTCGTTTATGACCTCGCTCCGTGCGGAGAGGACAGCCCGGCGGCCTTCGCTCTCGGCCTTCGCCTCAGCCCGGCTGATGTGGGCAGCCGATTCAGCTTTGGCTTTTGCCTCGTTCTTCGCGGTCGTATCTGCGATTTCGGCCTTTGCCGCTTCGATGCGGTCAGCCTTGGCCTTCTCAGCTTCCGCTATGATGCCCTTCGCGCTCTCTTCCGCTTCCTGCAGGATTTCGTTTTTGATTGTGTCAACTCCTGCCATTTCCTTCTCCTATCAGTTCGTGATTGATTGATTTCCCACCGCAGCGCTTCACTGCTTCGCAGTTCCCGCGCTGCTCCCCTCCAGCTCGCGCTTTACTGCTGCTTTGCAGCACCACGCTCGCTGTAGGGGGCGTGCCTTGAACTCATGCGCGTTCCGCCAAGCAAGCTTGTCTCACGCGCTGAGTTAAGGCACTGGTAAATCACATTATTCTCAACCAATATTTGTGACAGCGAGAATGGAGATGAGCAGGGCCAGGATGGCGTAGGTCTCGACCATGGCGGGGAAGAGCATTGCCTTACCGAACTGGTCGGGCTTCTTCGCTACGATGCCGATGGAGGCAACGGAGGTCTTGCCCTGATGATATGCGGAAATCAGGCCGCAGACTGCGATGGGAAGGCAGGCAGCCAGATACATCCAGCCGACATTCGTATCGGTGACGGGTGTGCCGCCGAGGATGCCGATGCGGGAAAGGGTGATGAAAGTAACGAGCAGGCCGTAGATACCCTGCGTACCGGGGAGCAGCTGCAGGATCAGAACCTTTGCGAACTGATCCGGGTCTTCAGCGGTAACCCCTGCGGCCGCCTGACCTGCAATTCCGACGCCCCATGCGGAGCCGACGCCGCCGCCGATTGTGGCAAGTGCTGCACCAAGTAATGCCAGAACCATTCCTGTACTCATTTTTACATGTCCTCCTTGATTTCCGTGTACTTGTTTGCTGTCTTGAACGGCTTGAAGGCTATGCCGCCGCCGTCATAAAATTTGCCGAAGAACTCGACATATTGCAGCCTGTTTGTGTGGACATAGGCGCCCAGGGCGTTGATCGCCAGGTTCAGGATATGTCCGAGAATGAAGATGATTATGAATAATATAGCTCCGACGACCCCACCGCCGAACATGGAGGCCATCATGTTGACAACGCTTGCGATAACGCCTGTCGCGAGGCCGAGGGCCAGGAGTCTTGAATACGAAAGGACGTCCGAAAGCCAGCCCGTCACGCCGTAGATATCGTAGGCACCCAGGGCGATCCGAAGGCCCCAGTTCTTCTTCCCTCTGGCGCTCATCACGAGAATGACCAGCATGCCGATGATGGTCATCCACTTCGAAACCTGCTTCATGGCCGGGGAGAAATTGAAGGTCATCCCCGAAATCCCGGCGAAGAGGTCCGACGGGAGCAGCATGAGGATGAGGCCCAGTAAAAATGCGTACCAGGCGACCACGTCGCAGAGGAAACCGACGAAGTCGTGGTCCCTCAGGTACTCATAGCCCTTCATCCCGAGTCCCGTGAAGAGGTGGATGCAGCCGAAGAGCATGCAGAAGATGAGTAATCGCATGGGGTTGCCCATGGGGTCAAACCACAAGGGTTTCAGGATGCCGTCGCCCGTGTAACCGAAGAAGGTCTTTGCCACGACGTCAATAGCGTCTCCGAAGAAACCGCCGTACATGAAGCCCCAGAAGGTGGTCGAGAGGCCGCACCAGAAGAACATGGTGAGGAACTTCTTCATGCCTTCCTCGAGGTGCTTCTTCTTAAGCAAAATCACCGCGCAGCCTATGGCCATCACAATGCCGTAGCCCGCGTCCGAAAGCATCATGCCGAAGAACCAGACGTAGAAGAACGACATGACAAAGGTCGGGTCGACCCGTCCGTGCTGGGGCAGGCCGTAGGAGGCGAGAACGCCTTCCATATTGCGGGAGAATGCATTATTCTTAAGAACCGTGGGCTCGACCTCGTCCTCGCGCCTGTCCTCGTTTTCGACATAGGCGTCGAACTTTTCCGTCAGGAGCTTCGTGATCTTCGGGGC
This sequence comes from Lachnospiraceae bacterium, assembly GCA_036343235.1. Taxonomy (GTDB): domain Bacteria; phylum Bacillota; class Clostridia; order Lachnospirales; family Lachnospiraceae; genus RUG306. The sequence continues at coordinate 664 of JAZASQ010000095.1, read as the reverse complement.
GCAGTCCGCCGTGACCCAGCCCTCTATGAAGAAGGCGTGCTCCGTCTGGGGAATCTTCCCCAGGAGCCTGTATTTCTCGGCCCTTGTCCGGAAGTAGTCGCCCGCGATCCGGAAGTCCTCCCTCCGGTCAACGAAGTCGGCGATCTCCGTCCCAATGAGGAGAATCCGGTCCTCCTGGTCCTTGATATCGCCTTCGAGGATTTCCTCAGCGTCCCGCGGTACATAGGAGGAAGCCGTCGCCGGCCTTGAAAAGCCTATATTCCGGAGGTTCTGGGATACGGTGTCCGCCACGGAATTTAAGGCCACGACCGTGATATAGGTCCCCTCCGGGCTCGATGAAAGGATCTCGCCCGTGACCGGGGCCGGATCCTGCAAACCCATGGAAGCCGCGGCATAGAGCCCGGCCTCGTCTATGGTCTCCGGTACCGTTCCGATGAAGATCGTGGTCCGCCCGGTCCCTGTGGAATTCATGGGAATCCCGAGGTTCATCCAGGGCTGAAGGCCTGCGATCTGGTTTCTGTCCTTCGCGATGGTCCCTTCGCATTCGGCCCGCTCCCGGACCAGCTTCAGGATATCGTTCGCGTCGGCCACGAGGTTTTCCCGGTTCCCGATGACCCGGTCGAAATCTGCCTGGGAGACCTGGTCCTTCTCTCCGAAGAGGCCT
>JAZASQ010000094.1:0-7085 GCA_036343235.1 Lachnospiraceae bacterium | reverse complement strand
CGGGGAATAATTCTGGTCACAGTCGGCTACCGTCTGGGCCTTCTCGGTTTTTTCGCCCACCCTTCTCTGAAAACGACAGGCGGACAAAGCGGAAATTTGGCTTTGCTGGATCAGCTGGCAGCAATCGACTGGGTTCGGGAGAACATCGGCGCATTCGGCGGGAATCCGGATAATATCACACTTTTCGGCCAGTCAGCGGGAGCCATGTGTGTCCGGGCTCTACTATCCTGCCCTGCATCTACAGGAAAGATCCGGCGGGCTATCCTGCAAAGCGGAGGCGGAGTGGAGAGTCGTTTTACCATAGGCCGGCCTGCAGAAGAACTGGAAGAAGCCTGCATTGATTTTCTGAAAATGAAGCAATTATCTTTTTCAGAGTTTTGTACACTTCCTGCTTCCCGGCTCGCCTCCCTCAGCGAAGAGTTCGTATCCGAATTCTCTCCCCGCTTGCACACTGCCTTTCCGCTCTCAATTGTCAAAGACGGAAATATCGTTCCAACGGATTTTGACTGTGCTGTCACAAATGCAGTTCCTTCCCTTATTCCCTGTCTGCTCAGTTGTACGGCTGATGATCTTTGGGTAGAGTATGGTACGAAAAAAAATCCGGAAGAGAATTATCTCTTCCGGGAAAACGAGGCACTGGCTGTCTCGCTAAGAAACGCCGGTGTTTCGTGTCACAAATCCTATTTCGCCCACCCTCTTCCGGGGGATAAGGCAGGAGCCTTTCATTCTTCCGAACTCTGGTACATGTTTGGCACGCTCGGCCGCAGCCGAAGACCAATGACAGATGCGGATTTCCGCCTGTCTGCGGAAATGCTTGACGCCTGGGCATCCTTCATGAAAAGCGGAAACCCCGGCTGGACAGAAGATGAGGTAAAAACATTCAACTGATTCAGCATCTTCTGTCTATTATCCTGACAAATCGCATTTCATATAGACGTCTAGGACTTGTACTCATAGATTGCCGGCAGCAGATAGACCGGATCAAATCGGATTCCTTCTTTGACTGCCATATCCTTCTGCGAAACAACCCGCGGTATCCCCAGGCAGGAAGCATAAGTCTTGCAAAATTCCGTCAGCGAGCGGTGTTTTCCCGTGCCGGATGACTTGACCTCGATCGGGTCGACTTTGTCTCCGTTCCCGCAGAGAAAATCCACTTCATAATAATGTGCCGAATTCTTCTCCCTCCAGGTGTGGTAAAAGAGTTCCCTTCCGCATGAGGCCAGCAGCTGAGCCACCGCGTTCTCATAGAGATAGCCGAGATTTGCAGGCAGTTTGTCCGAAAGCAGTTTGGCGTAAACAGTATTTTCCGTTTCCGGTCGGTCCAAAAAAAGCAGGGTCACAAAAAGCCCTGTATCTGCCGTATACAGCTTATAGCTCGAAAGATCCTTTGTATTGGACAGACTGACCCGGGGGTCCGTCGTATTATAGGCAATATTGACCGTCCGTGAATCCACAAGATCATAAAGCAGTTCATCTTTCCGGGTCGTCTGCCTGCCTATTGCTTTCGCAATAATATACCTTTTTGCATCCCGGGATAATTGGGCCGGGATTGCCTTGTACATAGCCGCAATACTTCCGGATGCATCAATCTTTTTAAAATCATCTTCGTACAAGCGGATAATCTCCCGCTTCACGGCATCAATCCGGGCAAAGTTTTCATGGTCTGCATAGGCCTGAACCGCCTGCGGCATCCCTCCGACTGCCATATATATTCGAAAATCCCGCATCAGTTTCCGATTCGTACTCTGTCCGAGCTGTTTCCCGTCTTTCAACAGTTCTCTGCACAGATCATAATTTCCCATATCCGTCGCCCACAGAAACTCTTCGTAATCCATGGGGCAGACACTGATTTTCATTTCCTCCGACGGAATGACAATTCCCTTCACGTTTTTCCGGATGGAAATCAGTGAACCGGTTTCTATATAGTGATAATGACCATACTTCACCAAATATTTAATAGCCTGCCTGGCCTTGGGAAAAAGCTGTATTTCATCAAAAATAATGACGGAATCCCCGTCGTACAGCGTAGTCCCTGTCACCGCCTGCAGTCGCGTGAAAAAGAGCTCCGGACGGCTGATATCTGAAAAGCAGTCCAGTATATCGTCCGAAGCATTCGCAAAATCAATCAGGATATAAGACTTGTACTCATTCCTGGCGAACTGCTCCGCTATGGTCGACTTTCCCACCCGTCGGGCCCCTTCCAGCAATGCGCCGTAATGGTCCGCGTATTTTTCCTTCCAGGTAAGGAGCTTTTCATAGGCTTTTCTCTTAAAGTACATAGGCACCTCAAATCCGCGTGTTTACTGGAATTATAGTCTGCTCTCCTCATATTTTCAATATTTTTTCTGCTGAAATTCCTCATATTTTCGAAGTTTTTTCTTTGGATATTCCGCATATTTTCAAAACTTTTTTAGTCAAAATTCCGCATATTTTCGAATATCGCGTTAAAGCGCTAAAGTGCCGTTGGAAAAGAAACGGCATGAAGGAACCATGTCCCTCATGCCATCAACTGTCTTCTGCCTCTTATCTGCCATGGCAGCACCCCTGCAAAAGGAGAAAATCCACTGCAATTGCCTAATTCTTCTCTTTCCGGCGCGTTAAGACCACAGGCTCACATTTCTCTTGTCGTAAGGTATTGAACCGTCTCCGTCAGAAAGTCGTTCGTATTGGCGAAAGAATTCAAGATAAGGATGGCGTCCTCTGACAGGCTCTTCACGTCGGCTTCCGCCTTCTCGAGGCCCTCGAAGGTGACGTAGGTGACTTTATGATTCTCTTCATCAGATCCCACGTGCTTGCCCAGGACCGCCTCGTCCCCGGTCACGTCCAGGATGTCGTCCCGGATCTGAAAGGCCCGGCCGATGCCGGATGCGGCGGCCTCCACCTTCATGAGGTCTTCGTCCGAAGCCCCGGCCAGGATGGCCCCGACCAGCATGGCAGCTTCAATCAGAGCCCCGGTCTTGCCCTCCTGGATGAAGTCCAGCTCGTCCTTCGTGATCTCTTTTCCTTCGTCCTCGACGTCACAGGTCTGGCCCCCGATCATGCCGTAGATGCCGGCCTTCTTCGAGAGGACCTGCAGGGCCTTCGCGATGCGCTGCATGTAGGCGGCTTCGCTTGTCAGGCCCAGCAGCATGCAGGCCTCGCACACGCGCTCGGCCTCAAAAGCCCCCGCTGCTGTCTCGAAGGCGTAGTTCAAAAGCGCATCCCCGGCCAGGAGGCCCATGTCGTCTCCATAGACCGCGTGAGTCGTCTTCTTGCCCCGCCGGTACTCGTCGTGGTCCAGGATATCGTCGTGGACGAGAGAATAGTTGTGGATGAGCTCAATGGCCGCCATGAAACGGTGGAGGACCGGATTCTGCGGAATCAGGGGAGCGTTCCCGTCCTGGACGGCAAAGAGCTTGTAGGTCTCAGCCATGAGCAGGGGCCGCAGGCGCTTGCCCCCGGCCATGACGGAGTAGTTCATGGCGCTCATGATCGTCTTCGCGTAGCCCTCTTCCGCCGGCAGGTGATTCTGTATGATTGCCTCCACCCCGGCCGTCCGCTTTTTCAGTTCAGTCTCGTAATCCATGCTATCATACGCTCCGCATATTCATTCCAGTTGATTGGATATTCGTCCTCTGTGTCTTCTCCGGCACTTTCAAAGTCCTGTTTTTGCGCCTTCAAAACCGCTTCGCACAGGCTGTCCGTGTCATATGAACTGTAATGCCGAAAAAGAGATGTCTCCGGTGCCGTTTCTTCCGACATATTCGAAAATGTAAGGCAGCCGTTGATGAGGGCGGTCGACACCCGGTCGTGGAGACCCTCGAAGAAATTCGGATTGATATCGAGAACCGCCCGGTACTTTGCCATAGTCTCTATCGAAGGTCCTATGGGCATGGGCGGCACGGAACGCACATTGGCATGAGTGAAGACATCCGTCATCTCCCAGCCCTCCCCCTGAATGTCAAGGGCGACCCCGGCCTCCGCAAGAGCCGTAACCACGCGCTTTCGCATCATGAACCGCGTCAGCCGGTCCAGAGGGTAGAGATAGTTCATAAGGACAGGAAAAACAGAAATTGAAAGTAGAGGGTTATCTGCCTTTCCGACAGAAGGGACTTCCTTTCCGCCTGCTGCCTCTGCCAGGGCTGTTCCTTCATGGTCTCTGAAGTAGGCAAGTATCTCATCTGCTCGGCCTTGCGGGAGGTCCCGAAGATAAGCCGCCACCGCATCCTCCATCGGTTCCTTTTCCGGATTCCAGGCTCCGTAAAGGTCTTTGACAATCCGCCCCGCCCACCGGGGAAGCTTTTCAACTTCATCATAAAGGCAGTGCTCCGGCTCAAAGGTGCCCGGGAAGAGAATGCGGGGAATGCGTTCCTCTGATGATATGCACGCACCGCATGCTGCGCCGTTTTCAGAAGCGCCGCCCGCCCCGTCCGCCTCCTGTGCTTCCGCGGCAAGCGTTCCGGCCAGGGGGAGGTAGAAGGTCTGCATTATCCATGGATAATACTTGTCGATAAATGCGTTGTGGCGGCGGTCAATCGTGACCGTGTAATAGCGTTTCAGATGAAAGGCCAGCCCCGGGTGATGGTAGAGGGGGTGGTCCAAAATAATATTTATGAAGGGGGCGTCAAACGTGTCCAGGTAGCGGACGCCCGGCTCGGCCTCGAGATAGGGAAGCTTGGAATTGATGTCGATAATGGCATCGAAATGCTGCCCCTCATACTTTTCAAGAGGCGAAAAGTCCGGTGTCACGGGCTTCCCGTCGACAATGCGCTCGGGAAGGGGAATGCGGACGACATCAACGCCCTGCTTTTTCAGGGCTTTCGCAATCTGCTCCGCGAAGAAATCCGCTGAGAAGTAGCAGAGGTCGCGTGTTGTGGGAAAGAGAATCTTCATCAGTTCGAAATGACTTCGTACCCGTCTTCCGTGACAAGGACCTGGTACTCCCACTGGGCTGAAGGCTCCCCGTCGAGGGTGTAGACCTCCCAGCCGTTGGCCTCGTCCGTGTAGAACTGATAGGTCCCGGCATTCACCATGGGCTCGATCGTGAACATCATGCCGGGCACCATGAGCATGTCCTCGCCGGCATTCGTCACATAGGAGACCCAGGGCTCCTCGTGAAATTCCAGGCCGACCCCGTGGCCGCCGATGTCCCTGACAATGCTGTAGCCGTGCTCCTCAGCATGGGTATGAACCGCTTGACCTACGTCGCCGAGGAAGCCCCAGGGCTTTACCTGGGCAAGGCCGAGGTCGCAGCACTCCTTTGCGACCCGCACAAGGTCCTGCTTTTCCTTCGACACATTCCCGATCATGAACATGCGGGAGGAGTCGGAAAAATATCCGTTCAGAATCGTCGAGCAGTCGACGTTCACGATGTCCCCGTCCCGGAGGACGACGTCCTTCGAAGGGATTCCGTGGCAGACCTGGTCGTTTACGGACGTGCAGACGGATTTGGGGAAGCCCTCGTAGTTCAGGGTGGCCGGAATGCCGCCCATGCCGTAGGTGACTTCATTAATAATATTATCAATTTCGAGAGTCGTCATGCCCTCGTGGATCTGCTTCGCCACCTCGTCCAGGCAGGCCATGTTGATCCTGGCGCTCTCTTTGATCTTCTCCACCTGCTCGGGGGTCTTGATCATCTTGTGGTCCGGCACCTTGTGGCCCTCCATCCGGGCCTTTTCAATCCTCCGGTCAAAATCCTCGTGGCAGTACTTGTACTTTTTCCCGCTCCCGCACCAGCAGGGGTCGTTTCTGTTCAGCTTCATTTCTTTTCGAACGCCTCGTTTTCTTTTTCTCATTACTAATGTAGTTCGCCGCGTCTCAAGCAGCCTCTTGTCTTGCAGTTCATTTTCAGGCAGGGCGCAAGCTCCACAGGCGCCGGGGGAGTAGTTGTTTTATATTATTCTCCCGAATCCTTTTGCTTGTCTCTGCCCTGGATGAAATTGGCCTGGCCGTGATAAAGGGTGTTGTTTCCCATGTGGAAGCGGTGCCAGATGCTGTCGTTGACCTTCACGGTGTGCTCGTCGTCCCTGAGCTTCTCGTAATTCTTCCCGTTCCAGTCGTAGCTATCGTAGGAAACATTGTTCTCGATGGCAAGCTTCTGCTGATATTTTTCAGCAAGGCCGATTTCATAGATGACGTGATTGATTTCGTCTGCAGGCGCAATCGGGTTTTCCGTCTGTGAAGGATAGAGGTCCTCCCAGAAGTCCGTCCGCCGATTCTCCATCGTCGTCTTTTCTTCTTCCGACAGGGTGATTCCGGCTTTCACCGCCTCATTATAGAAGATTCGGTCATGGACCGCCATACCCATGACCATTTCCTTGACCCGGGCGGACAGGTAGACCCCGTTCATGAGGATATTCCAGTAGTCCCTGGTGTTGTCGGGATTATAGACCTCTGCCTGCCGCTCGACCTTCATCTCCTCATACATGATATAGAAGGCCAGGTCGGAGATGGTCATGTCCTCCCCGTCCACGGTCACGGCCACGGCATCCGCATACTTCCTGACATCGATATCCTCCCGCCGCCCCCTTGCTGTCAGGGCAACATAAATCAGGACACATACCACCGCTGTAATGGCGGCTGCCTGGATAAGGGCTCTCAGCCAGAACTTCGCCTGCTGCCTTGGAGGAGCGGCCTCCTCAGCGGCCTTCTTCCGCTTTCGCTCATAGACAGCTGTCTCCTGAGCTGCCCCCGCCCCGTAGCCTGCCATGTTCGTATGGAAGCCGGGCGCCGCCGGCGCATTCCGTCGGGTGTGAAATTTTGCGGGAGGGTCCGCCGGCTCCCCGTCCCCGGAAGAGCCTGCAGCGGCTCCGGAGTCATTCCAGCCGGCTGCATCCCCGGCCTGCCCCGAAAGGCCGCCGGGACTTTCTGCAGCGGCTTTCCGCGACACAGGTGCTTCATCCGCCGGAATCTCGCCCAGGCTGAAGTCTATTTTGTCATCTTCGTGCATATTTCAGGATTCCTGTGCAAATACCGCCCATACAAACTGCGGCAAGCCTCACTGCAAGTCTCTGTAACCTGCTTCTTGCGCAAATACCGCCCATACAAACTGCGGCAAGCCTCACTGCAAGTCTCAATTACCTGCTTTTCATGCAAATACCGCCCAT
>JAZASQ010000093.1:0-7127 GCA_036343235.1 Lachnospiraceae bacterium | reverse complement strand
ATTATTCATGCATACCATTCAAGACAGTAGGCGTCCTGAATAGTTACAAATAATTACTGATTCATTTCTCTGCAAGTTCTGAGTCCTCAATTATTTTACAAAAATCTTCCTTAAACCTCCCAAAACTGGTTGGGCAATTCTGAGCCAGAACCTTCGGATTCTCTTCACGCGCGATATCATAAGGACTAATTCCACTCCACCGCTTGTCAGCCTGCTTTCTCATTGCATTTAGCAGGCACTTAGGATGATGACTTTTTTCATTTGCTTCATCTCCCCAGAGTAATTCAAAGTGCCCGTTTCGGTCAATCACAGGCTGAGAAATATGCAAAAGCCGGCACAAACAATTCTGATCGGCCAACAGCCAATTTTCGATTATTCGCAGCGCTACCATCGGTATGGATTTCAAAGTGTCCTTTTGGACTTGTAACCCTGCTTCTATCTGATGATACACCTCATCAAACCGCTTTTTTGCTCTATCTGGTTGACTGTTTTTCATTCCCGTGCTTCTATCCGCATCGGAATAATAAATAGCATATTCGCACTCAGGAAAGTTCAGCGAAACAAATGAAACAAAGCGGGCAGCATTCAATGCCTTACCCTCCGTATCACCTTCAACCGCTGCAAGCTCCTTTTTTATTGAACTATGTCTTCCTTGAAATTCAAACTCCTGTACTTTAGCTCTCGGGGCAAAATACCAGTCAATCTGACGACCACTTGCCAACTTTTCTGCATATCCTTCGGCAGCTCCTTTTTCCAAAATGCTGTCATCCGCCTTTTTATCATACTCGTTCCGACCATAATCAATTGGTCCCTCACCAGTAATTGCAATTTTCATCCCCTATTTCCCCCTAGAATCTTCTCCCTGAGCTCCGTTTGAGATAGATTCAGGACAATCTCACCGGGGTACAGCGCCTTCAAAATATGCCGCATTTGCTCGTTTTCCGAAAAAGAATTACCCAATGTATTGCCATTATTGTCTCTATAAAGAAAAATGATATTTTGGGGATTAACATAATCCAGGAAAACCGTGCTATGAGTCGTCAAAAGCAGCTGATGACCGCTCGATTCATACATATCTTCAAGAATATCTAAAACTCGTTTGGCATAGGATGTATTAATGCCATTTTCTATTTCATCCAAAAGCATTACACATTCGCCGGACTTAATCTCACTGATTGCCGCCAATGCTAAAATACGTAATGTTCCGTCACTTATATCTGAAGAATTAACGAATATTTCCCTGTCTGGAAATTGCTCCGTCGTATTGATTTTTGTCCAACCGGCTTTACGGCTTGATACGGTAGAGACATTGGATATTCTCCCATCCAGGATACAGATGATTTTTTTCATATATGAAGACTTCTGCTCCATCGTCATTTTACCAATAAAGGAAGGCAGGTTTCTGCCGGACGGACCAATATCATTTCCGCTTCCGCGGCTGCTGAGTCTCATATCTTCGGGAGATAATAGTTCAAAAGAATTTGATTCTGAAAGGAATTTTTTCAGTGGTGCAATATCTTGCCAAATTGAAGAAGATGGACCGATAAGTTTTAAATATGATGAATGAATTTCCATCCCTTCCATGAAAACAAGAGTCGATAAATCAGAAATCCTCTCTTTGGCACTTTTTGTATTGACATACGTAAAAACATTTTTTCCGTCAACATCTACTGACTCATAGCCAAGAAGAACACAGTTTTTTTCCTTTTGAAGATGAGTCTCGAGATTCCAAGTATACTTATGAACACAATGAGCGTCATCGTGAATTTCAATATCAATATGAAATTTAGGTGAATCGGTTGGATTAATCCTCGATCGAATATCATCGACTATGAGCCGACGTCTCTCAAGCCAGTTTTCAAAATCTTCTCTGACAGAGCAGCAAAGAAAGTCTATCGCCTGCAAAAAACTGCTCTTTCCGGAAGCATTATCACCGATAATAACCGTCATAGGATAGAGTTTCAACGAAAGATCAGACAATGATTTGAAATTTTTAATAACAATGCTCTTTATCATACTATGCCTTTCATGAATGTACTGGTAGTGTTCTATCTCTTGTACTTCATAGTCGCCCCGCAATAATCATTAGTTGATTCTCATCAGACTACCTTCATTTTTTCACAACAAGCACCCCATGTGCGTCCAAAATCCGATCTGGAAAGGCAATAGAATGACGATTTTCCTGTACGAGACATTCTTCAGAAAGCTCTATCATATACTGTTCTCCATCCGGATCCAGAAATCGTCCTCTGCCATTCGCCCCTCTGTCTTTTGAACGATCAGAAACGGGTCATAAAAAGGCAAGTCCAGTTCCTTCAGGCGTATTTTCATCTTGTCCCCGGTACGGGGAAAACAACGGGACTCAAGGAATTTTTCAAAATCCTCATACGTCGGTTCTTCGATTGGGCCAAACGCCCTGAACATATTATTTTCAGAATAATTTTTTATACGGACCTTCTTCAGCAGCGGATTCACGTCGATCAGAGTACACGCCATGTCTTTGTACATATACCAGAGACGTGTGGAGTATATATTTTCAGGCACGCTGAATTCGTCGGCAATTTCAGGCCTGCGGCGCAGAATCTGGCAAAGTAATGTAATCTCTCCGCGTACAGGACCGGCCTTCTTTTCCCACCGCTCCACGGTAGGTGTGGAGACACCCACAAAATCAGCAAACTCCGCCTGCGTCATAGAAAGAGCTTTTCGAGTATCCCGGATGGTAGCCGCATTTGTTTCCTTTGGAGTAATATATGTTTTTCTCATAACGCAAGAATACCATCAAAATGATTGTTTTTCAATGGCAATTTGCCATCATTTTGATTACTCTGCTCTCTCCAACACCTGGCAGTTTTCAATCATGATGGGCTTGCCCGTGTACTTATAGAGCCAGACGATGGAGCTCATGTCCCCGTAATATGCGTCGCTCAGGGCGATGGCCCGGTCCATGTCGGGGCTGTCGTCGTAGATGCCCCATCCAGCTTCCCTGTAAGCGCTTACAATTCTCCGGTACTCATCAAGGAGCTCCGGCCGCATGGAGGCAAGCGTCGCTTCCATCAGGGGGTGGGGCCGCCACCAGAGGACGATGTTCTTCCGCTCGCTATAGAAAACCGCCAGGACGTTTTTGATCTTCGTGAGGAGGTCTTCATTACTATTGAGTAATGTAGAGACCGTCGTATTGTAGAAGACTACCTTCTTCCGTCCCCCGTCAGGCTTTGCTATGAGCGCCTCCCAGGCTTCCGGCAGGGTGAAGTCCTCCCGCTTCAGGGATTTCACCTTGTCGATTTTCGGGCTGCCGGTACCTTCGATTTTCGCAGCCCAGTCCTGCTGTTGGTCCGGCCCGGCCTTTTCCGTGCAGATTTTGATATAGGCCTGCCGCATGGCCTCCGACTGAACGATGACCCGGTCCGCGTTGACGACAGCCGGCATCCAGGCCAGTTCCGCAAGGTGTTGCATCTGGGCCTCGTTATTCAGGTCCGGTTCATTCAATACGAAGTAGGGAATGTAGACGAGCTCGTCCGTATACTGCTTCAGATTCCGGGAGAAAAACCTGGGGTCCACGCAGGTGACCCGGTTGTACTCGTCATAGGGATTGTGGATATAGATGGCGTCCGGGTGCCGACCCGCGAAGTCGTACTCCTCGCAGGAAATGACCGGCACGTCATCCGGAAACTCGTCGATTTCGTAGTGCCGCTCCCCCAAAGTCGTATCCGCATTCCGGTCATAATAGGGAATCGGCACGACCAGAGCCGTGCAGCCGGGCTCTGCCGCCTTCTTTCGCCAGGCAAATTCCAGGGCGTCCCACATGGAAGCCTTGTAGGGGAGGAAGACGATTTCCCTTTGTGTGCTGACATTATTTTCCAGTTCCTTCCGACAGGCCTCTATTTCCGTGTCCAGTTCCTGAAGGACGCGATTCCAATCATCTGCAGACTCCTGTCGGGCAGAAATCATATCAACAGGTGTCTGTCTCTGCTGACCGGTCTGACCATCAGTTTCTAATTCCTGACCGACCTTTTCATGCAAGATGTAAAGGCTTTCACAGTAGTCTTCCAGGGCGTGGACGGCGGCTGCTCCTTCATTTCCGGCACTACTGTCTCCGGGGTTTTCATTACTGCCATCGCCGGCCTCATTTTTTACGATCTCGATGCCCCCGCAGGCCCGGTCAATGGCGTTGCCGACGGAAATTGCACTCTGCTGGCAGTTTTCAAGAAAGGGAAGGACTGAATCCCAGTCCTTCCCTTCCATAAGGCGCCGAATCTCCCCGTTTGCTTCCGCAAGCGTTTCGAGCATTTCGAGACATTGTTTTTTAATGTACAGGCGCATAGGCTTCTATACCATATTCTTCGAGTTGATTCGCTTCGATGTTTCTGTATGGCGGAATCAGTCCGGCTGCGCGAAGGCTTTCGCTGCCGACTTTCAGGCCTTGTCCGCCATGTGGGAATATTCTGCGGTCAAGTACCTCTCCGGCATATTCGTGATGATGTCCGTAACCCCGTAATAGGCGTAGTTCCTGAGATCCAGACTCCGCATGGGGCGGTCCAGGAGATAGAGGGGTTCATCGGAGTTCCAAGCCCGGATAATCGCGTGATTCTTCTTAAGGTCTTCGATTTCCGCTTTTGTAAGCCCTTCCATTCCTGCGCAGGCCGGATGGTAGGCATCGCAGTGAACGGGATCCCCCTGCTTTTTGCAGCCGGAAAACGGCGAATCCAGCATGCCGGTCTTGGCGTTAGGGTCGATTTCCTTCATGATTTTGATAGAATCGGCGAGGAAGGAAGACCAGACGATGGAATCGCACATGCCTAGTTCCTTCACGAGATTGTAGGCGTCCTGCTCGATGCCCTCGTAGCGGATTTCACTGGTCTTCAGCTCGATATTTATGAGCATACCCTTCTCGCAGTAGGGCTTCATGTCCTCAAGAAATTCCCGGAGGGTCGGAATGTAAATCCGTTCGAATTTCTCGCTCTTTTTGAACTTCATTGCCTGCAGTTCTTTGAGGGTGTGGTCCTTGACATAGCCCTCCACCCCGGTCACCCGGTCGAGGGTCTCGTCATGGAAGACCACCATCTCGTGGTCTGCCGAATACTGCACGTCCATCTCGATTCCGGTCAGTCCCGGAAGCTTCGCCGCTTCCTCGAAGGCCGGCAGGGTGTTCTCCGGAAAGCGGTAGCTGCAGCCCCGGTGGGCCCAGATGCCGACTTTCTTTTTCTCTTCTTCACTCACTTCGTGCTTCATCATATGCATCAGAATCCTTTCCGCCAAACGTCCCCAATCCAAAGTATGTGTCCTTTCGCTTTACCATGTAAGCGCTTACATGCCCGTATTTCTGTTACAGGCTTATGACCGGACCCTGCCTATGCCCAGCCCGGCCGATTTCCGCCCACGTTTCATTCCCCGGCCCAATCCTCCGCGTCTGCAATCATCGCCGAAACGCCCGGCGAAAACGCGTCATCCGTGTAGCGGGAGCCGAAGTAGACGGCCATTTCCTGAAACTGCCTCTGCACACTTTCTTCGTTCAGCAGTTTTTTGATACTAATATAGTTCTCCTCCTCGGCTGCCGCCTTCACCCTTTCCTCCACAATCCCTGTCTTGAGAACCGACCGGTAGTAGCGGTGACAGAAACCTATGGTGTTTTCCCTGTCGTCCGCCGCCATGGAAAAAAGGGCTCCGTAAAGAGAAATCTTTCCCTCGTAGAAGCCGCTCCCGTCGCCGAAGGTGTCGGTCCGGGCAAGGGCGGTCATTAAGAAGGAAAAGGCGGCCATCAGGTCATTGCCGAGGTTTACATTATTCTCATCTTTGATGCGGCGTAAATAGCCGTCCAAAACGGCGATGACGAAGCTGTGGTAGAACTTCGGGTACATCTCCTTGTATGGAATGGTCTCGAGGGCCATGCGGGAGACCTTTTCAACCCCTTCCGTGTCCCGAAGAACGGCGTAGTCGAGGAGGAGCTGATAGTACCAGCGGTCGCAGTCCGGCTCCTCGGAGATCATTTCTATGAGTAATGGAATGTTCCGCGCCTGCCGGTTCTGCCCGGTTCCACTGAGCCCCTGCACATAGCCGTAGTGGTGGACGAAGTCGTTCAATAGCGGACACTCGCCCCCGTCCGTATAAGCTGGCGTGTCGAGAAACTCGTGGATCTTCCCGTGGAAGTGAATTCCCGGCAGCATGGCTGTCATGCGCCCCACGTAGGTATCCTCATACTTGACCCCGCTCATGTCGGAGTAATTCCGCTGCCGGTAGCCGGCCCGCTGGGCGTCCTTGTACTCTCCGCTTTTGAAGAAATGCTCAATCTCCGCCGTGCCCTCGAACCACTCATCGTCGTCAAGGTAGAGGTACCACTGCCCCCTCGCGGCCTCGAGGGAGACATTCCGCGCCGCGGCGAAGTCGTTCACCCATGTGAAGTCCAGGACCCGGTCGGCCTCGCTCTCGATCAGCTCCCGGTGGGCCTTGTCGCAGCCCGTGTCCGTAATGATGAGCTCGCAGGGAAGCGCCGCCCGCAGGTGGTCGAGCGACCGGATGCACTTCGTAAGCTCCGGCCTCGTCCCGCCCGTCAGCAGGGAAATTGTAAGCAGTATGTCACCCATGGCCGTATTATACCATATCCTCCTATAAGGGGGTCAGGTACCATCAAAGAAAATCGCGCTGGCTCGCGCCAGCGCTTTCTTTGATGGTACCTGACCCCCTCTCAGCCAATACCGGTGCGGATGACAGGAGTTATCAACAGTGGTACCTGTCCCCCTATGACGCCTTGTCGAGCAGGCATACAACCTCAACCTGCCCCGAGACACCATTATGAATGTCCACAGTACAAGCGAAATAACCAACCAAAGCGCCTCCAACCGAAGAAATCTACTGTTTTTCGTCGGCTGAACGCTTCTACAAGCTGGATTTATAAGTCTTCACTTCTCGTTACTTTGTAAAGCGCTACCCCCTTCCGGTCTGAAATCCAGCTGAATCTCCCAAAATTCAATGCCTGCCTTCGCAGCATTCCTGAAGGTTTGTGACACCTCCTCATAGTGCGTTGACCTCAGACGTTCCTTCTTTTCTGTTATACGATACTGGAAAACCTGCAGAAAAACAGCCTTCTCATGATCCTTCGTTCCTGACTGCATCGGCAAAGGCTAAGATGCTTT
>JAZASQ010000092.1:0-7245 GCA_036343235.1 Lachnospiraceae bacterium | reverse complement strand
TTTGCCCGCGCTGTGGAAAAGTCTTTTCGGGCAAGCAGGCAATAGACGGCCATATCAAAGAGTGGGCAACCGGCAAGAAGTAACCGCAGAAGGGGAACACGAAGAAAGGAGAACAAAACCATGAGCGAAGAGAGCAAAAAGGAAGCGCAGGACGTGGAGATAAGCCCGGAAGATATGCATAAGGTCAGCGGTGGCTACGTCATTCACGACGATGATCCTATGCCCTTCTCAATCTTCTGCTCAAAATGTGGCGCAGAAATGGTCAAGAAAGGGAATGACTACATTTGCCCTAACGGCTGCAAATAATGCGAGCCGCAAGAGCAGGGACACCTTGTCCCTATTCCCCTGCGAACAATAAAGGATCGGAAAAATGACTATGAGAAAACCACCCGACCGGGATGTAGAAGCGCTGCTGCGCAGCGCCGCGTTTTCCAATCCCGTCCATAAAGATGCCCTGCGGCAGCGTCTTTTCGGCGACGGGGCTGAGCTGGAGCTGGACGATCTTGCCCTGGCGGCGGGCGGTCTGGCCGAGCCCTTCGTTCCCCCGGAGGATTGGCCGGATACAGAGCAAAAAGGAGCGAACTGATGGAGTACACATGGTCCCGCGCATTTGCCGACGGGAGAGAAGCTGCCCTCATGGGCGGGAGCGCCGAAAGGCTGCTGGATGCCTGCCGGAGGCTGTCATCCGCCGGTGCAAAAACCGCTTCCGGCCTTGTGGAGGCGCCGCTTCTGGGCGTGCCGGAGTACGACGCCCTGGTTATCCACAACCCTCGCGGCCTGCTTTCCGGCTGCCTGGTGGCCGATTCCTCGCTGACTCAGGCACAGGAGGTTTTAGACTGGGCGGCGCAGAGGAAGCCTTATCCGCCCTACATTTTCTTCGAACTGGACGCCGCCGGGTCAGGATCCCTGTCTGGCATCCACTGCAAGATAGAAGGAAATCTGAAGCTGGCGGAGGCTTTCTTCCGCACCGTGGGGGAGCCGGAGCGCTCGAAAGCCTTCCTCCGGCTCGCGGATCGGCTGCCGGAGGGCTGGTACGCCCGCCATGCAGGGGTCTTTCCCGGGCGGGATATCAACAGCACCCGCATGGAAGTGGAGCCCTTTACCCCCCGAGGCAAGGCGCGCTTTGAGCGATCCGACCTATGTTCGGCGCTGGCTGGACGAGCTCGGCTTCACCGCTTATGACGATATCATGTGCTCTGACATTGCCCGGCTGGCGGCGGTGGACACGCCGATTTCCGTTCAATTCGATTTCCTGCCCGACGGCACATTTCTTCCGGTGCTGTCCCTCTTATCCATGTATGAGAACGTGCGGCCGGACTGCGGGCCGCTCTTTGCGGAGGACGGCGCGCTGCGGCGGCTCTGCCTGCTCTATCAGGAGATGGGCGTCTCCGACGGGCGCTGGCGCCTGCTGGAGCCCTGCCTCTTTTCCGCCCGACGTGGGTTCCGGATGCCGGACGGCGGGATCGAACTGAGTTTCCACCACTGCTTCCCCTGCGGCACCAAGGCCAAGTGGCGGGAGGGCAGGCGCACAAGCGCGAAATTCTATCTGCTGCTGGACGCCTCCCGGGTGCCCTATGACCCCAAAAAGATCGGCTGAGTCAGCTGAAACATACAAGATGAATCAAAATTCAGGAGATAGATCGTGATCAAATACTACATTCTTTCGGAAGGCTACGCCTTGCGGGGCTGGAAGCTGCTCCCATACGCGCTGCAGGCGCTGCACTTTGCGCAGACGGAGTTTTTCAAAAAGCCGGAATTCAAGCTGCTCCTGAGCTGCGACGGACACACGCCCATCGACTGGGACGCGCTGACCGCAGAGCAGCAAAAGCTGTACGAAAACTGGGAGCAGTTTGGCTACATCCTGCCCTGCGACGGGCAGCAGAGCCTGCTCCCCGAGCAGGAATACCGCTTCTATCCCGCCCGCTTCAAGGAGTACGTCCAGTGGTCGATCACCGGGCGCTGCAACTACCGCTGCCGACACTGCTTCATGTCCGCACCTCACGCGGCTCAGGGCGAACCCACCTGGGACGAGCTCATGACCATGCTTGACGCCTTCGAGCGCTGCGGCGTGCGCAATCTGCAGATCACCGGCGGCGAGCCCATGGTCCGCAAGGACTTCTGGAAGCTGGTGGACGCGATCCTCGAGCGGGGATTGACGATCACCACCCTGTACTCCAACGGCTTGCTCGTCACGGACGACTTCCTGGACAAGCTGGAGGCGCGCGGGATAAGGCCCTCCATCCAATTCAGCTTCGACGGCGTGGGGCATCACGACTGGATGCGCGGCATCCCCGGCGCGGAGAAGACGGTGCTGGACGCCTTAAAGCGCTGCCAGGATCGGCACATCCCCACCTCGGTCTCCATGGTCATCTGCCGGGAGAGCGCCGGCTGCATCCGTCAATCCGTGAACCTCATGGCTTCTTTGGGCGTGCGGAGCATGAAGGTGGGCAACGCCTCTCCTCTGGGGGAGTGGAGGAACGAGACCGAGCACTTCCTCAGCCGGGACGAGGTCTATCAGACCTACCTGGATTACGTTCCCCATTTCTTCGCCGACGGCGCCCCGCTGAGCCTGATCCTGGAGGGCTTCTTCGATTACGACAAACCGTCGGATTCCGTCTCGTCCTGGTTTGAGAAGGATATCAAGGAGGAATATTTCGGCAGGGTCCTCATGTGCGCCCATGTGCGCCGGGGCATTTACGTCAGCCCCAAGGGAAACGTCCTGCCCTGCATGTCCATGGTGGGCGGCCCCATCGAGGATCAGTTCCCCAACATGCTGGAAACGCCCCTGGAGGAGATCCTGGACGGAGATTCTTCCTACATGACCATCACCTCCGCCCGGATCGGCGACTTTATGGAGCACAATCCGGACTGCGCCGTCTGTGAATACCGGACCGACTGCTGCGGCGGCTGCCGGGCTCTCGCCGTCCGGGACCATCCCACGGACTACCTGTCCGTGGATCTGGACACCTGCCGCTATTTCAAGGGCGGGTGGAAAGCAAAAAAGGATGCTCTGCTGCGCCAGCTCGGCCGGCTTTAAGCATAAAAATCATGATACAGGAGGAAAAACCATGGCAAAATTATCCAAAGAACTTTACAGCAAGCTGCTGCTGGCGGACAGCCAGGAGGAAGTGACCGAGCTTCTGAAAGCGGGCGGCCGGGAGGACATGCCCGCGCAGGAGGTCTGGGAGCAGGTGCAGCAGCGCCGCGCCCAGGACGGCATGGAGCTGAGCCTGGACGAGCTGGAAGACGTGGCCGGAGGCCGGGACTGGATGAAAGAAGGCTGCGCGGCGACGGTGGAGCCCGGCAGCGACTGCTGGGGAACCGACGGCGGCTGCGATCTTTGCAACATCGAATACACGAATCTTCCCAACTGTAACTGCTTCAAATGCGGCAGATACAGCGCGATCCGGACGGCGTACTGTTCCTATCTTTGGACTACCACCGTTCAGTGCAGGTACTGCGGCGAAGTGAAAGAACCCATTTAAGTGATGCGTCGGCTCAGGCATAATAGAAGAATCACAGGAGGAAAAAACCATGGCAAAATTATCCAAAGAACTGTACAGCAAGCTGCTGCTGGCGGACAGCCAGGAGGAAGTGACCGAACTTCTGAAAGCGGGCGGCCGGGAGGACGTGCCCGCGCAGGAGGTCTGGGAGCAGGTGCAGCAGCGCCGCGCCCAGGACGGCATGGAGCTGAACCTGGACGAACTGGAGGACGTGGCCGGAGGCCGCGACTGGATGCAGGAAGGCTGCGCGGCTACCGTAGAGGAAGGCAGCGACTGCTGGGGCACCGACGGCGGCTGCGATCTTTGCAACATCGAATACACCAATCTGCCTACGGATATCTGCTATCAGTGCGGGAGAAAGAGCGCGATCGTAAAGGAACGGGTAAATTGCTTCATGACGGGTAGCGGCAATGACGTCCTTCAGTGCAGATATTGCGGTGAGGTCAGAAAAAAGACGGTTTGTATTGCCTTAGGCGTCTGAGAAATCTACGCTCCCCCCTCAGACCGTCCGAAAACCCTGTAATTAAGCGGTTCTGAGGACGATTTTGAGAATTTTTATCACTAAATTCTCAGTGGCTTTTCAATGTACCTTGAAAACTTAATAAAGCATACAGAACAAGCCTCTCTTTCCCCTTATTTCTTACCTCATCAGCTGCATTAACCGCTGAAATCCCAGCAGGTTATACACAACGCGCATGTTGTATCCGGTGCCAAGTAACGCAAACTCACCGGTGACATTCTCCATTCCTTTGAGAAGGAAGTAGCCACCGTTCATCGTACGTTTTATTGTCCCGAATGGATGCTCCGAAATACAGAGCCGCTTATTCATTAGCTCCCGCTTGGGGTGGAGAATGAATTCTACCACTTTTCTGACTTCAAAATGGCCTTTCTTCGGGGTCGCTTTCTGCTCTGATTTTTCAGTGCTCTGCGTTTCTGAAGTTCCATTTTCGGCCAGCCAGGTTTTGTTCGGCTTTTCAAGAGTATCTTTGTTAAAGTCGATCTCCTTCCATTCGCCCTTGCCGGTGAAGCACTTGTTTCGGAACTTGCAGTGTCTGCATGCTGTTTTATTGGCATACCGAACATTACCATTCTTCTTGATGCACTTCTGGCGGAGCTGTTCTCCCATAGGACAATAAACTACGTTGGTCTCGGGATTTCGTACGAAGTACCCTTCCGCAGCGCGTTTCTTCATATCCTCTTCGGACATATACGGCGAAGGAGCTGAAGCTTTCGCTTCATCATCCCGAACAAGATTTCTTCTGTTCTTGATCTCTATGGAATCGATGACATCCTTATACTCATCAGGTATCTGCCCGCTTTTCAGAACATCGCCCGGCTTTGTACTTCCGGATGTATTTTCCTGATAGGGAAGTTCCAGTGTGTAGGTATCCTGTCCGTCAGGAAGAATGACATGAGGGATGATTCCATTCTCGAGGCAATGCGCCATATCTTCTACTTTGTTGTAGCCCTTATCCGCTGTTGCATCGATAACAGAAGACTTACCAAGCGTCTCATTTTCTCTCTGAACAGACTCTGCTGTCGACTCCATCAGTCCATGATCGGTAGGTTGGTTTGTCATCTGAAAGTCACGAATGAGATGGCTTTCAGAATCAACTGCGGTCTGGACATTATACGCAACTGCAAAGCCATTTTTGTTCTTCATAAGCTTTGCATCCGCATCGGTAAGAGACAACTGGGACAGACCGTTATCTTCCATGATTTTTCTGTATTCCTGGTATTTCGCAAGCCGCTCCTGCGCTTCCTTGAGCTTCCTTTCGAGTTCTTCCTTGGAAACAGTACCTTTGTCAAGATCATCGTCCTGCTCATCAGCTTCCTTGATCTGTCTTAGATACTCGGCGCAGTGGGCGTCCAGCCAGCTGATCCTGTCATCCAGCTTGTTGGCAGTAAAATTCCTGTCCTTGGCATTGAGTGCCTGGATCTTGCTGCCATCGATGGAGATAAAGCCAGTCTGGATTGAGCTTATGATCTTCCTGTTGAATTCGTGAAAGACTTTCGGTAGCGCCTTAATGTTATCCTTCCGGAAATCAGAAATGGTTCTGAAATCCGGTGTGAGTCCTCCGAGAAGCCATCTCACCTCAACGTTAAGACTGCAGGCCTCCTGAAGCTTCCGTGAAGAACGGATGGAATGCTGCTGTCCATAAAGATAGAGCTTCAAAAGACATCTCGGATCATAGGAAGGCCTTCCCTCGAATGCCGCCTGGGATTTGGTAAAGCCAAGCGCATCCATGTCGAGACCCTCTACAAAAGCATCGATGACTCTTGCAATGCTGTGCTCAGGTACGAAGGATTCCATCGTACAGAGCATGACCTGATTTCTGTCTTGTCCGGAAATATATGGCATAGATTCAGCCCTCAAGAAAAAGTAGATTTGATGCTTATAGTATACCATATATGGTGCTCGAACGCTTGATTCTACGAGGTTTTCTGTGTGTTTTATTAAGTTTTCAAAGTACAAAAGTTATATGTTAAACACCGGCTCAACTGGAGTCGAGTGCATTAACCGATTAGTTATGCGGAGGGATTTCTGTTCCTAGTTTTCGGACAGTCTCCCCTGGTGAGCATGAGGACAGGAAGAATCTTATGACGAAGCTCATGGAAACGCTTGCCGCTGATTACCCCCAGCTTTGCATGAACCCGGATACGGATAGCCAGGAGGCTTATCGCCGTGTCGTTCTGCGGGGCGAGGAGCCGGAGGCGAAGAGCCTGTCCCACTACCGGGGCGATCCCGCCGACCGGGAGGAAGTCATGGAGACCCCGGCGGGAAGCGTCCGGGTGGTCACGCTGGGCAATCGGAAAGATTTTGAGCTGGCGCTGCGCGGGCTCATGGCGGCCAAGGACGGGCCTCTGACCCCGATCCCGGAAAGTCAGGGCGCGGCCATGCTGACGCTGTTCAACTGGCCGCGCATCCACGCCCACCTGGCGCGTTTCCCGGAGGAGGAGCGCGCGGCGGAATTCAAGCGCTTCACCGCCGTCCGGGAAAACTATGTCGATATGCTTGTGCTGCTCTCCCGGGGGGCCGTACAGCCACGTGGACGCCGCCGCGGTAGGCGAAACGGAGGAAGAATGGCTCGGCCATTCCGACACCATACGCCGCTATCACGAGCTGACCCATGTGATCTGCCGCAGGCTCTGCCCCGGCGACGTCGCCCCCATCCGGGACGAGCTGGCGGCCGATGCGGTTGGCCTGTATGCCGCCTATGGGCGCTTTGACCCGGAGACGGAGAAGCTCTTCCTCGGCATCCGGGACGGGCGCTACGTCGGCGGGCGGCTGGGAAACTACACGGACATACCGGAAGCGCTGACCGGAGCGGTCTGCGCCGCCCTGGAGCGCATCCGGGCAACGGTTGAAAAGCAAGCGGGAACGGAGCCCTTCCGCCTCATTCCCGCGCTGATGCAGAAATTATAGAATTAAGAAGGCGTTAAGACTGCGAGCGATTGCAAAACGCATCGAAAGGAACGGATCTCATGAGCAAAGCACCCGAGCGGGACGCGGAAACGCTCCCGCTGCGGTCTGCCTTGTATATAGGATAGAGTGGTCATGAGACCGATCTAAATATTTTTTTGAAAAGGAGAACAAAACCATGAGCGAAGAAATCAAAAAGGAAGTACAGGACGCGGAGCTGAGTCTCAAGGAACTCGGTGAAATTACAGGGGGATACATTTTTTGTTGTAATGATAATGGCATAATGCAGTGGCAACTTATCAACGACTCAGATGGAAG
>JAZASQ010000091.1:0-7338 GCA_036343235.1 Lachnospiraceae bacterium | reverse complement strand
GCCACCCGGCGCTCCTTCTGACAGTATGTTCCCGGCTGAAACAGCACCCAACCAAAGACCGGCCCGCTGCGGGAGCTGAAGATACTCCCGCAGTATTTTGCTAACAGGAAGGGACGGCCCGGTCCTTGGCTGGATACTGAATGCTGCATTACAAGCCCGATCTATGGATTATCAAACTACGCAGGGCATGTACCGTATACCATATGCCCTATACAAAAGGGGATTTTAGAGAAATGTGAAAAAAGAATGAAGCAACGGAAAAGCGGTGAATATTCACTTCTTCGCCCGCAAGGCGAATTTTGCTGATTTTGTCATGGTAAGAAGGATGTTCCGTTCCTCGGCGGTGCAGTCCTCCATGATGTCCTGCATGTCCTGGTCATACTTATGATTCAGGGAGTCCAGAGAGCCGTAGAGGAGTTCGTCAGTGGTGGCGCCCAGCTGGTTGGCCAGATCCACGAGAAGGGAGAGGGAAAGCTGCCGCTTACCGGTTTCAATCATGGACATATATTGGTAGGAAATGCCCAGGGCGTCAGCCAGGTCCGCCTGCCTGATGTCCTGCTCCTTCCGGAGTTTCTTCACGCGCCGGCCGAGGGCGCCGTAGTCGATATGATTTTCCCGCTTGTCGGAAAATTCGTCGTATTCTTCGGGATTTACATTATTCATATAAGAAGAAACCCTCTCATCTCATGCAGAATGCAAAAAGTCAGGCGGGCGAAGAAGCCCACAAAAATCGCCTTTTATTTTACCCCCCCGAAAATTTGTCAAGTGGACGGAAGTTGATGGGAAGGTCAACCGGAAATATGGGCGTAATTTTCAAGTTGAACTTGAAAATTACGCCCATGTATGTCTATAATCGAGGAAACGGAGGTACGATATGATTCAGCGAAAATTAGCCGGAGAGCTGCAGGAACTCGTTCAACAGGTGCCTGTTCTGACAATCACCGGTCCCCGGCAGTCCGGGAAAACGACGATGGTGAAAAAGCTTTTCCCGAATTTCACCTATGTGAATCTGGAGGACAAGAAAACCAGAGAACTGGCCTCAGAGGATTATGAGGGATTTTTTGCCAAGTATCCGGAGCCCCTCATTATAGATGAAGTACAGCGGGTGCCGGAGCTCTTGTCTGCTATCCAGGTCCGTGTCGATGAAGACCGGGAAAGGAACGGCCGCTACATCCTGACCGGAAGTCATCAACCGAAACTCAGGGAGGGCATTGCCCAGTCCCTGGCCGGCCGGACAAGTGTCATTACCCTTCTGCCGCTCTCTCTGGAAGAAATGCAGGTAAGCGGAGTTGCAGACCTCTCCGTCGATCATCTCCTCCTCTACGGGTTCATGCCGGAACTCTACCGGGGAAAGAACGTACGGAAGCCCTACATATATTACAGGGATTATTTGGAGACTTATATAGAAAAGGATGTCCGGCAGATGAAGGAAATCAAAGATCTGGACAAGTTCACACGTTTCCTGATTATGCTGGCCGCCAGGGTCGGGCAGACTATCAACCTCTCCTCTCTTTCCGGAGAAGTCGGCGTCTCATCCACCACCCTGGCGGAATGGCTGTCGCTGCTCAAAGCTTCAAACATCGTATTTGAGCTCACTCCCTATTTTTCAAACCTGAACAAACGGCAGACAAAGAGTCCGAAGCTCTACTTCACTGAGGTCGGCCTGGCCAGCTACCTGCTCGGACTGGAAGAAGAATCCCAGGTAGCCCGGGATCCGCTGAGAGGACAGCTCTTTGAAAATATGGTCGTTCTGGATGCTGTCAAATGCCGTCTGAACAAGAACCGGAAAACCGATCTGTTTTTTGTCCGAACAGAAAAGGGTGTAGAAGTGGATTTGATCTTTCAGACCGCGCGAAAGCTGATTCCTTATGAAATCAAATCCTCCATGACCCCCCTTGGAAGTTTCTCAAAGAATATGACTGCCTTCTGCGAAGCCGAACCGACTGCGTCGGAAGGCACAGTAATCTATGCCGGGGAGGAATACCCTTCGTTTCAAGGCACACGGTATATCAACTTCAAAAATTTATACAAGGATTTTTAGGGCGTATATTTCAAGTTGTACTTGAAAAATACGCCCGAAATATAAGGAATTCTAATGGAAAAATCTTATATAGAACACAAACTGAAGCACAACGGAGCGCGGGCCTTCTCCCTGCTGAAATGGCTTGTCTTCTCGATTCTGATGGGCCTCCTTTGCGGGCTGGTCGGAGCGGTATTCTACAAGGGTGTGGCCCTGGCGACATCCGCCCGCATGGCCCACCCGTATTTCCTCTTTCTCCTGCCGGTCGGCGGCTGTGCCATCGTCTTTCTCTACCGGCGCATGGGCTTTCAGAAGGCCATCGGAACGAACCTGGTCCTGGACGCCATCCATTCCGGAGATGTAATTCCCCTCCGGCTCTCCTTGTTGATTTTTATTTCCACTATCTTCTCCCACCTCTCCGGCGCTTCCGTCGGCCGGGAAGGTGCTGCCCTGCAGATCGGGGGCTCCCTGGGACAGAACGTGGGCAAGCTCTTCAGATTCGACGACAACGACCGGAACACCATCACCATGTGCGGGATGTCCGCTGTCTTCTCCGCCCTCTTCGGGACCCCGATTGCAGCTTCCTTCTTCTCCATGGAAGTGGTCTCGGTCGGAATCATGCACTACGCGGCTCTGGTGCCCTGCGTTATAGCGTCGGTGGTGGCGCGAGCGACAGCGAGCCGGTTGGGGGCACCTGCTCCTTTCTATGAAATAGCGAAGGAGATTCCGGCTGCCTCTATTCTCACAGTTTCAAAGGCAGCTCTGCTGGCTGCCATAGCCGGCCTTGTCTCCATTCTCTTTGTCCTGGCCCTGCACGCGGCGAGCGCCATGGAGAAAAAGTTTTTTTCAAGTCGGTACATGCAGGCTCTGATCGGAGGCCTGATTCTCCTGCTCCTGACTTTTCTCACCGGCTTTTCTGACCAGCGATACAACGGGGCCGGAGTCCAGGTCATCGCGGATGCCATGAAGGGGGATGTCCACGGCTACGACTTCCTGCTCAAGATTCTCTTCACAGCCATCTCCATCGCCTGTGCCTACAAGGGCGGTGAAATCGTGCCTTCCTTCTATATAGGAGCTGCCTTCGGCTCGGCCTTCGCAAGTCTCATCGGTCTCCCGCCGGCCCTGGGCGCAGCGGTCGGTATAGGCGCCCTCTTCTGCGGCGTCACGAACTGCCCCGTCACCGCCCTCCTCATCTGCTTCGAGCTCTTCGACATGTCCGGCTGGACCTACTATCTCATCGGAGTAGCGCTGGCGTATGTAGTCTCCGGATATTTCGGGGTGTACTCGAGTCAGACGATTGTATATTCCAAATACCGGTCGAACTATATAAATAAGAGTACACATATGTAAAAAGTAAAAAGGATGGCTCATGCACGCGTTGCATGCATGAGCCACCTCGTGTCTATATCAAAAAAGCCTCCTGCACGCAACGCGTGCAGGAGGCTTTCATATTACTCTAATATTTTTGTATTACGCTTCCTCAGCGATAGCTGCCTGAGCCGCTGCAAGGCGGGCAACAGGTACACGGAAAGGTGAGCAGGAAACGTAGTCCAGACCGATCTTGTGGCAGAACTCAACGGACGAAGGATCGCCGCCGTGCTCGCCGCAGATACCGCAGTGGAGGGTAGGACGGGTCTTCTTGCCCTTTTCGATAGCCATCTGCATCAGCTGGCCAACGCCATCCTGGTCGAGCTTTGCGAAAGGATCGCTTTCGAAAATCTTGTTGTCATAGTAAGAGCCGAGGAACTTACCGGCATCGTCACGGGAGAAGCCGAAGGTCATCTGCGTGAGGTCGTTTGTACCGAAGCAGAAGAACTCAGCCTGCTCAGCGATCTTGTCAGCGGTCAGAGCGGCACGGGGAATCTCGATCATGGTGCCGACTTCGTACTTCATGTCAACGCCTGCTGCCTTGATCTCTTCGTCAGCGGTTGCCTTAACGACATCCTCTACGAACTTCAGCTCCTTGACATCAGCGGAAAGAGGGATCATGATCTCGGGAACCATGTTCCAGTCCTTGTGCTCTTTCTGAACCTTGATAGCTGCGCGGATGACAGCGCGGGTCTGCATCTTTGCAATCTCAGGATAGGTGACAGCAAGACGAAGTCCTCTGTGGCCCATCATGGGGTTCGTTTCCTTCAGGCCGTCGCAGATAGCCTTGATCTCGTCTGCCGACTTGCCGGAAGCCTTTGCGACATCGGCGATTTCGTCGTCTGTCTTCGGGATAAACTCGTGAAGAGGCGGATCCAGGAAACGGATGGTGACGGGATCGCCTTCCATAGCCTCATAGAGCTTTTCAAAGTCGCCCTGCTGGTAGGGAAGGATCTTCTCAAGAGCCTTCTCACGCTCTTCTACTGTATCAGCTACGATCATCGCACGGAAAGGTACGATACGCTCAGGGCTGAAGAACATATGCTCTGTACGGCAGAGGCCGATGCCTTCTGCACCGAGCTCACGAGCCTTTGCAGCATCGGTAGGGGTGTCGGCATTTGTCCGAACCTTGAGTCTTCTGTACTTATCAGCCCAGCCCATGATGCGGCCGAAGTCACCGCCGATGGAAGCGTCTACTGTGGGAACCTCGCCCTCATAGATGTTTCCGGTAGTACCGTCGATGGAGATGTAGTCTCCCTCATGGAAGGTCTTGCCTGCGAGGGTGAACTGCTTGTGCTCTTCATCCATCTGGATGTCGCCGCAGCCGGATACGCAGCACTCGCCCATACCACGGGCAACTACTGCTGCGTGAGATGTCATACCGCCGCGAACGGTCAGGATACCTTCTGCGGACTTCATACCTGTGATGTCCTCAGGGGAGGTCTCGAGACGGACAAGAACGACCTTTTCACCGCGCTCTTTCCATGCTACTGCGTCGTCAGCCGTGAATACGACCTTGCCGCATGCAGCTCCGGGGGAAGCGCCGAGGCCCTTGCCCAGAGGAGTCGTAGCCTTGATGGCCTTGGGATCGAACTGGGGATGAAGAAGGGTGTCGAGGTTACGAGGGTCAATCATGGCAACGGCTTCCTTCTCGGTCCGCATGCCCTCGTCAACGAGGTCGCAGGCGATCTTCAGGGCTGCCTGAGCCGTTCTCTTACCATTACGTGTCTGCAGCATGTAGAGCTTGCCGTGCTCAACGGTGAACTCCATATCCTGCATATCACGGTAGTGCTTTTCAAGGGTGTTGCAGACGTCTACGAATACCTTGAAGGCTTCAGGGAACTTCTGCTCCATCTCGGAAATATGCATAGGGGTGCGGACACCGGCTACGACGTCCTCGCCCTGAGCATTTGTCAGGAACTCACCGAAGAGACCCTTCTCGCCGGTAGCGGGGTCACGGGTGAAGGCAACGCCGGTACCGCAGTCATCGCCCATATTGCCGAATGCCATGGACTGTACGTTTACGGCAGTACCCCAGGAATAAGGGATATCGTTGTCGCGGCGGTATACGTTCGCACGGGGGTTGTCCCAGGAACGGAAAACGGCCTTGATGGCGCCGTAGAGCTGCTCTTCAGGGTCTGAAGGGAAGTCCTTGCCAATGGCCTTCTTGTACATGGCCTTGAACTGCTCAGCGAGATCCTTCAGATCGTCAGCATCGAGCTCAACGTCCTGCTTAACGCCCTTCTGGGCCTTCTTTGCGTCGATGAGCTTCTCGAACTCGGACTTCGAAACTTCCATAACGACGTCGGAGTACATCTGAATGAAACGGCGATAGCAGTCCCAAGCCCAGCGTACGTTTCCGGACTGCTCAGCGAGAGATTCGACAACCTCTTCGTTCAGACCGAGGTTCAGGATGGTGTCCATCATGCCGGGCATGGAAGCGCGGGCACCGGAACGAACGGATACGAGAAGGGGATTCTTCACGTCACCGAACTTCTTGCCGGTAATTCCTTCGAGCTTCTTGACGTACTCTTTGATCTGGCCCATGATCTCGTCATTGATCTCACGGCCGTCCTCGTAGTACTGGGTACATGCCTCAGTCGTAATTGTGAAGCCCTGGGGTACGGGGAAGTTCTCGCCGGAGCCGTCGAGCTTGATGTTCGACATCTCCGCAAGGTTTGCGCCCTTGCCGCCGAGGAGTTCACGCATGTTGGCATTTCCTTCAGTGAACAGATACACCCATTTCTTTGCCATTTGTGTCGTTCCTCCTAAAACTGTATGAATAATATAGAAGCATCTAAAGCGGGGACAAATCCCGCCTTGCTGCCCGTATTTGCGCGCGATGGGCAGACTTCTTCCGCCCTCACCGCACAGCGCTATAATTTTACCATATCCTGCCGCATTCGCAAGGAGAATTTGGGCAAAAACAGCCTGAAAAACAGCCCCGCTCCAAGGAGCTCCCCCAACATGTACAAAGGGACCGCACCCGGGCTGTAGAATTTGATGACATCTGTATAGCCCAGGCCCATCTGTTCAATAAAGCTTGAAAACCAGCCGATTGCCACGCTGTAAGCCACAGCCAGAAGATATAGGGACAGGACCAGAAAAACCGTCAGGGCTCCCGTACGCCGCATGGCATCCTCTTTTCCGATCCTCCCCAGACATCTTTCCACTATGAAGAGGACAACAGCAGCCAGGGACAGGAAGAAGAGAATCGGCTGCAGGACCTTGTAGAGAGAAAATATTCCCGCGACATACCCGTTGACCCGGTCCGCCTGCTTCTTCTCTGTTACAAGATCCAAATCCTCTTTTCGGGTGAATGTCATATTCAGCTGGTCTTCCGCGATCTCTGCCAGCTCCCTGATCTCATCCCTCTCATCGCCGTCGTCTACGATGAGTCCCGGAACGGTAGCCCCCGGGAGATAGTCCCAGAGAAACACGTGGTTTTTAAAGATCATCCCGCATTCCCGGCGAAGGGCGAAAATTTCAGCAGGTGTCCGGCCGCCGGCGGAAGGAAGCAGCTGAATCCGCCTGTCTTCCTGAAGCCTTCCGTCTGCAAAGGCCCTGTCCAGTTCCTCATTGACCTTGTGAAAATAGTCCTGCACATCGGTTTCGCTTGTCCACTGGCCCGTCTGCACGAGGGCATAGCGGAGGCCCCAGCCCAGAAAGTCCCCCAGGATGGGGTTCTTTTTGATGTCGCCTCCGAATATCTCCTGATGATACAGGGAGTCAACAAGGGCAGTATTTTCCTTCAGCGTGGGAGAAGCGTCGACAGCCTTTGCAATGGCATCTTCCGGAGCCCAGCAGTCAGCCGTCCGCTCATCCGAAGCAATTTTGTAGATCCGGTTCTGAAAGCCCGCAATCTCCCCTTCTGTTCTGGTATTTGTCTCCCGGACCCCGAAGGCATCGTAGTTTAACTGCCTGCAGATAGCGGTTCCCGTGAAAATGAG